>JAEWCI010000332.1 GCA_023390705.1 Pseudomonadota bacterium | reverse complement strand
GGCATGTGCAGCGGCTGCATCTGGCAGCGGTGGCCGTCGCCGGTGGAGCGCCACCGGCTGCGGCGCTGGATGCCTTGCGCCCACCTGTCTTCTTCCGCCACAAGCCGGTGCTTGAACGCGCCTTGCGGCTCTGGTCGCCGGCGGCGCTGGAAGCGGCGGGGGCGGGGCTGCTGGAAACCGAACGGCGTACCAAGACCACTGGCCTGCCGGCCAATACCCTGGCCCGCGGCGCCGTGCTGACCCTGGCGCGCCAGGCAGCGGCGCGGCGCTGAACCCTCAGTTGCCCTGAAGTAGCCTGATCAGCCCATCAAGCTGGTCCAGGTCGCGGTATTGAATGGTGACCTGGCCACCGCGTTGGCCGTGCCTGATGGCGACCCTGAGCCCGAGATGGGCCGAAAGCTCGCGTTCCAGCGCCAGGGTTTCCGGCGCGGGAGCGGCGGGCTTCTCCACCGGCTCGCGTGGTCTGGCAGCGGCCAGGGCTTCGGTCTGGCGAACATTGAGCCCGCGATCCACCACCTGCAGTGCCAGGGTTTCCGGGTTGGGCGCCGTCAGCAGCGCACGCGCGTGGCCGGCGCTGAGGGCGCCATCGCGCAGCAATTCCCGCACCCGGTCCGGCAGACCGAGCAGGCGCAGCGTATTCGCCACATGGCTGCGGCTTTTCCCCACAGCCTGGCCAAGCGCTTCCTGGGTCAGGCCGAATTCGTCAAGCAAGCGGCGGTAGCCCTCGGCCTCCTCCAACGCATTGAGGTCCTGGCGCTGGAGATTCTCGACCAGGGCGGCGGCCATGGCCTCGCGGTCGCCCAACTCCCGCACCACCACGGGCACTTCGTGCAGCGGCACCATCTGGGCGGCACGCCAGCGACGTTCACCGCCGATGATTTCGTACTGCCCCTGGGCCCCTGGCTTGGGACGCACCAGGATGGGCTGCAGGATGCCATGTTCGGCGATGGATGCGGCCAGTTCCTGCAAGGGCGCCGGGTCTATGGGCCCGCGTGGCTGAAAGGGGCCGGGCTCCAGCGCCTCGATCGGCAAGGAGCGCAGCCCCTCCGCGCCGTCGGCGGTAGCGGGGGCATCGCCCAGCAGGGCGGAAAGGCCGCGGCCGAGCCGGGGCGGCTTGCGGGCCATCATGCGGCGCTCCTGGTGCGGGCCTTTTCGCGCCGGCGCAGCTCGGCAGCCAGTTTCACATAAGCTTGGGCGCCAGGAGAGCGGAAATCATACAGCGTGACCGGCAGACCATGAGAGGGCGCTTCGCTGACGCGGACGTTACGGGGTATCACCGTCTCGAACACCTTGTCCTTGAAGAAGCTGCGGACGTCGGCTGCCACCAATTCCGACAGGTTGTTACGACGATCGAACATGGTCAACACGATACCTTCGAGAGTCAGCCTGGGATTGAGGGCGCGGCGGACCCGCTCGATCGTCTGGGTGATCTGGCTGACGCCTTCAAGTGCGAAGAACTCGCATTGCAAGGGTACCAGCACGGCGTCGGCGGCGACCAGGGCGTTCAGGGTCAGCAGGCCGAGTGATGGCGGGCAATCGAGGAAGACGTAATCAAAACGGCGCATAACATCCGGCGCGGCTTCCAGGATGCTGCGCAGCCGGCGCTCCCTCTCCTTCATGCCGACCAGTTCCACCTCAGCTCCGGCCAGGTCCGGATCGGCGGGGATCAGGGAAAGATTGGGCACACGGGTAGGACGGACCACAGCATCCAGCGTGGCTTCACCGGTCAGCAGGGCATAGCTGCCGACACCACGTTCCGGGCGCGCGAGGCCGAGGCCGGTTGATGCGTTGCCTTGGGGATCCAGGTCGGCCAGCAACACCTTCTGGCCCGCTGCAAGGACAGTGGCTAGATTGATTGCAGTCGTGGTTTTCCCCACGCCACCTTTCTGGTTGGCAAGGGCAATGACGCGCGGGAGCGCGCGTTCAGGCTTCGGCGCCGGCAGGGCGGATCTCGCTGATCAGAAGGATGAGGGACTCGGGATCTGTGCGGCTAGGGAACCGCGCAACCCGCATTGTCCAATCGGCAGCGGCGGCCGTCAATTCCTGCTCGGCGGTGCGCCCCTTGGGGAACAGGGCGACTCCACCAGGGGCCAGAAGCCGATAGGCATGGCGTAGCAGGACAGTCAGGGGCGCCAGCGCACGTGCTGTTACGACCAGGGCCGGCGGCAGGATAACGGCTTCGATGCGTTTTGGATGCACCTGCACCTTGGTCAGCCCCATGATTCGCGCTGCTTCGACGAGAAACGCGCATTTGCGGCGGTCTGATTCGACAAGGTGGGTTGGCCAACCCGTTGCAGCAGCCAGCACCATGCCGGGAAAGCCCGCGCCGGAGCCGAGGTCCACCAACGGCCCATGACTGGGTGGCAGCAAGGGAAAGAGTTGCAGCGAATCCACTACATGGCGCTGCCACCAGGCTGCCGGGTCGCGATCCGCGACGAGGTTGATACGATTGTTCCAGCGTTGCAGCAGGGCCAGATACTCGCGCAACCGGGCTTCGGTTTCACGTGAAACGCCCAGTGCTTCGGCCGAGAGGCTTTCGGGCTGTTTCACGTGAAACGTGCTTCCATGCGGCGGAGATGAATCGCAAGCGCGGCAAGCGCTGCCGGGGTGACGCCTGCAATCCGGCGGGCGCTGCCCAGGGTGGCCGGGCGGGCGCGTTCCAGGCGTTGCCGCATCTCCAGCGACAGTCCCGGCACCAAAGCAAAGTCCAGCTTGGCAGGAATGGACTGCTGCTCCTCCCGCTCCAGGGCTCGAAGTTCCGAGGCCTGCCGGGCCAGATAGGGCGCATAAAGCGCTTCCGCTTCCAACTGCTCCATCACACGGTGAGGCAGTTCGGCCATCCAGGGAAAGAGACGAAGAATCACTTCTGCCGAACAGGAAGGCAGCGCCAAGGCCTCAAGAGCGGAGCGCCAGCGACCGTCCTGATTTACTGGAAGACCCGAAGCTGCGTATTGCGCTGGCGTAGCACCTTCGACGCTCGCCCGAGCAAGGGCCACCGCAACAGCCTTTGCAAAGTCCCGATGCGCGGCCGCCCGCTCCGTCCCGACACATCCCCAATCAATACCCTTGTCAGTCAACCTCAATGTGGCGTTGCCTGCCCGCAGTGCGAGGCGGAATTCGCTGCGGGCGGTCAGCATGCGGTAGGGTTCCGTCACCCCTTGAAGCACGAGATCATCCAGCAGCACGCCGGTATAGGCTTCCGCCCGGGTCAGCACCCGGTTTGGCTCGGCCCCGCTGGCGCGATGGGCTGCGTTGAGTCCGGCCATCAACCCCTGGGCGGCTGCCTCCTCATAGCCAGTGGTGCCGTTGATCTGCCCGGCCAGGAAAAGCCGCGGCACGGCACGCAATTCCAGGGTGGGACGCAGGGCACGCGGATCCACATGGTCGTATTCGATGGCATAGCCCGGCCGCAGGATCACTGCCCGTTCCAGCCCGGGCATGGTGGCAATCAGGGCTGCCTGCACTGTCTCCGGCAGGCTGGTGGAAATGCCGTTGGGGTAGATGGTGTTGCCGTCAGGCCCGTCCGGCAGGCCTTCCGGCTCCAGGAAGATCTGATGCCGCTCGCGCTCGGCGAAGCGCACCACCTTGTCCTCGATCGAGGGGCAGTAGCGCGGCCCTACCCCCTCGATGCGCCCACCATAGACCGCGCTGCGGTGCAGATTTTCGCGGATAATGGCGTGAGTCGCCGGTGTGGTGGCGGTGATGGCGCAGGCGATCTGCGGATTGCCGATGCGCTCCGTCTTCCAGGAAAGCGGCTCCGGCGGGTCGTCGCCGGGCTGTGCCTCCAATGCCGCCCAGTCGATGCTGCGCGCGTCCAGCCGGGGCGGTGTGCCGGTCTTGAGCCGGGCCAGGGGCAGCCCAAGCCGGCGCAGTGTCTCCGCCAGGCCGATTGCCGGTGCCTCCCCGACCCGGCCGGCCGGGATGCGGGTTTCGCCGATATGGATCATGCCGCGCAGGAAGGTGCCGGTCGTCAGCACCACCGCCCCGGCGGGGATGCGCCGCCCGCTGTCTGTCACCACCCCAGCCACCGCACCATCGGCGCCAAGGGCAAGATCCTCGACTGCCTCGGCCATGATGGAGAGATTGGCGGTTCCGCGCAGTAGCGCCTGCACGGCGCGGCGGTAAAGGCTTCGGTCGGCCTGCGCCCGTGGGCCGCGTACGGCCGGGCCCTTGCTGCGGTTCAGCAGTTTGAAATGGATACCTGCCGCATCCGCCGCCCGGCCCATGATGCCGTCCAGGGCGTCGATCTCCCGGACCAGATGCCCCTTGCCGATCCCGCCGATAGCAGGGTTGCAGGACATCTCGCCCAGGGTATCGAGCCGGTGGGTCAGCAGCAGGGTGCGGGCGCCGCAGCGCGCGGCGGCAGCGGCGGCTTCGGTTCCGGCATGGCCGCCGCCCACCACAACGACATCGTAGGAAGTCTCGGTCATGGCCCGCCCTATAGCGAACCGGGGCGGCAGGCCGGAAGCGTTGTCAGAAACCGTCGGGGTCGTTGCCGGCGATAAAGCCCAGTGCCCGTTGGTAGATCAGCATCGGGAAGCGCGCATCGGCCAGCAGCAATCGCGGATCAACTCCGGAATCCGCCAGCACCCGACGGATGCGGGCCAGCATCAGCTCGTCGAGCGGCGCCACCGCACCGCAGCCGATGGCGAATTCCCCAACGGGCGCAAGCCGCGCCGCCATCAGGCCATCCGCTGGCACTGTCTCCTCCATCGCCCAATCGAGCAGCCAGACCTCGCCGCCGAGAAGCACATCCTCCAGCATCATCCCGGCGACAGGATGCGGCTCCCGCCGCCGGAAGACCGAAAACCAGGCATTGGCCAGCCCGGCCAACACCTGCGCCGCCTCGCCTTCCGCCCGCTGATGCCGTCGCGCCACCCTGTCAATGGCACGGGACCGTCCCTCCGGCCCGGTATGGACTGCCAGGTCATAGGCGAAGGCCATGTCGGATTCGGCGATCTGCGCCGCTTCCTCATCCACCGGCAGGCCAAGCCGCAGCGCGCATTCCCGCAGCTTCGGCAAGGGCACGGAATGCAGCGCCTCGGACTGGAAGCGTTGGCGAAGCGCTGCATAGCGGTCGTAGCGCTCCCACAATTCAGTCGCGTCCTCGTTCATTGCCCTATTTCCCGATGCAGAATTCGCCGAATACCAGGTCCAGCACCGTCTCCACCCCAACCCGGCCAGTGATGCGTCCCAGCGCCCGCAGTGCCGCGCGCAGCGCCTCCGCCCGAAGCTCCGGCAGCGGCGCCTCGTCCAGCCTGGCCAGCCAATCCACCGCCTCCTGAAGTGCGGCCCGGTGCCGCGGACGGGTCAGCACCGCTTCAGCTGTCAACCCGGCGCGCCGGGTCGCCTCCAGCCTCAGCCGCACGCGCAGCGTCGCCAGCCCCTTCCCCGTCCAGGCCGAAACCGCCAAC
>JAEWCI010000459.1 GCA_023390705.1 Pseudomonadota bacterium | reverse complement strand
TAATAGGCCCTGGCATCATAGAGTTCGACCCCCCGGCCCAGATCCTGGGCGGTCAGCCGCCCAACGGCAGAGGCCAGGGCGTAGGAGCCGGTGACCACCGTGGTCAGCGCCTCCACCAGCGCGGTGCGGGCGTTGAACAGTTCCAGTTCGGCATTCAGCACGTCCAGCGTGGTGCGGCTGCCGACGATGGCCTCCCGCTGGACGCCGTCCAACGCGATCTCGGCGGCGCGGATCTGGGCGCGCACCGCTTCCACCTGGGCGCGGGCGGCCTGCAACTGCTCCCAGACCTGGGTGGCCTGCTGTGCCGCGGTGCGGCGCTGGTCGTCCACCGTCTGGCGGGCCTGCTGCGCCACCTGCCGCGCCTGGCGCACCGCAGCATATTCGGCACCGCCCTGATAGATCGGCACGGTCAGGTTGAAGGTCGCCTGGGCGCCGGTGATGCGGCTATGCGGCTGGGTGGTGTTGTCCTGACGGAAACCCTGGGCCTGCAGGCTGAGCTGCGGCAGGAGCTGGGCCATCTGGATGTCGATGTTGTCGCGCGCCTGGGCTTCATCGAACAGCGCGGCGACCACGGCGGGGTTGTTCATCGCAGCGGCCTGGGCCGCCTCCTGGGAGCTGCGAACCGGCGGGCGCAACGGCTGGGGCGCGATCAGGCGGCCCGGCACCAGCCCGACCCAGCGCTGGAAGGTGGCGCGGCTGGTCTGCAAGACCCCTTCGGCCCTGGCGCGGCGGGACCGTGCGTCGGCCAGCCGCGACTCGGCCTGGGCAACGTCGGTGCGGGTGATCTCGCCCACCCGGAAGCGCTCGTTGGTGGCACGCAACTGCTCGCTCAGCACGCGTTCATTGTTGGTGTTGAGCCGCAGCAATTCCTGGTCGCGGATGACGTTCACATAGGCGGTGACGGTTTCCTGCAACACCTGCTGTTCGGTCTGGAGCAACCGGGCGCGCTGGCGGAGCACCTGGTTTTCCGCTTGGCGGACCGCGGCTACGGTGCGGCCGCCACGGAACAGCGGCTGGGTGGCGGTGACGACCGCCGAGCCCGTGGTACGGTCGGTT
The DNA here is from genome assembly GCA_023390705.1 of Pseudomonadota bacterium. Classification (GTDB taxonomy): domain Bacteria; phylum Pseudomonadota; class Alphaproteobacteria; order Acetobacterales; family Acetobacteraceae; genus JAEWCI01. The sequence goes on along the minus strand of JAEWCI010000459.1, from coordinate 6,004 downwards.
TCGGTGGGGCCGCGGAAGGAGGTGGCGCTGCCCCGCAGACGGCTCTGGGCGTCCACGAAGCCGATGCTGCTGGTGACGGAAACCTGCGGGCGCCAGCCGGCCAGAGCCTGGGGCACGGCTTCATCCGTCGCGCGCAACTGGGCCCGTGCCGCCAGCAGGCTCGGGTTGTTCGCATAGGCCTGGGCCAAGGCATCCTGCAGCGTCTGGCCCTGGGCCGCCGGCGCCATCACGGCCAGGACGGGCAGCGAGAGCAGGCCGGCGGTCGCGACTGCCAGGGCGGAGCGGGTCAACCTCATTAGCCTCTGTCCTTCCGTCGCCGTAATAGCAGCTTGGCGGCATGCTAGCGCAAGCATTCCTGCCGCTACCTTATTCACCTTGTCGCATTTTGTCCGCAGCCCTTCGGCGGCGCCCCGTCTCAGAAGACGAAACCCGCTTCGCGCGCGAATGCCGCCAGGGGCGGAGCGGCGCAGTCGAATGCCGGGGTGACGCTGAGGCTTCCGGCGATGCGCCGGCCAAGCACCGCCTGGCTGGCCGGCCCATGGGAGGCCCGCACCGCCACCAGCCTGCCGCCTTCGGCGAGTTGCGCCGCCAGCGCGGCCGGCACTTCCGGCACCTCGCCTTCGATGAGGATGATGTCATAGGGGGCGGCGGCGGCGAATCCGGCAGCAGGGTTGCCGCCTTCCAGCCGCACCGCGCCGGCTGGCAGACAGGCGGAGAGCGCCTGGCGTGCAGCCTCGCGCAGCTTGGGGTCTTCCTCCACCGCCGTTACCGCCACGCCCATATGCGCCAGCACCGCGGCGCCGTAGCCGGTGCCCGCGGCGACCACCAGGGCCCGGTCCCCCGGCCGCGGAGCCGCCAGCTGGACCAGCCGGGCCAGCACCATGGGCGATGCCATCCCTGCCCCGCCAGGCAGCGCCACTGCCTCGTCGGCATAGGCCCGGCTCTTCAGCGCCGCAGGCACGAAGACTTCGCGGGGCAGGTTGCGCATCGCCTCCAGCAGCAGGGGGTCGGTCACCTTGTTCGGGCGGAGCTGACCATCCACCATCCGCCGCCGCGCATCCGCGAAATCCATGCCGTAAGCATCCCCTGCGAAATCGGGGCCTTATAGGAGCGTCCGGCGGTTCACGCCAAGCATGGGGATTCCGGAGCGAAGTGCTTGACCAGCGCGGGCGGCGAGTGGATAGAGCAGCCCATCGCATGGTGGTCCGGTGGCCGAGTGGTCAGGCAAGGGTCTGCAAAACCCTCTACAGCGGTTCGATTCCGCTCCGGACCTCCACCCGCGAAAGGGGCGCGTGGGAATCCGCCGATAGCGGCATTCCGGCCCTTCCTAGAAGCCGCGGCGCTTGCTATAGGCGCCGCCCGCAAGGCCGAGAGGCCGAGCGAGACTGGTGATCCGGCGTGGCGCAGCGGTAGCGCAGCGGACTGTTAATCCGTTGGTCGTTGGTTCGAATCCAACCGCCGGAGCCATCTTTCCAGCAAGTCCGTTGGCTTGAGGGCGCAGCCCTCCATGGCCCCCATGTGGCTAACGGTCGTGGTACGCGCCGTGCAGCGCGGGCGGCATTTCCTTCCACGCAATGCGCATCCCTGCGCCCGGGGTTCGCCGGCCACGATCCGGCCGCCAATCCCGGGGCTTCGTTTCGTCAGGCGCGAGCGCCGCGGATTCGGTCCAACCGCAACTCGCCCTTCGCACCCCAGCCCTTGACGCCCTCCGGCACCTCCGGCCGGAACTGCTCGTAGAGCCGGAACCCCACCCGGTTGAGTTCCTCCGGAGGGAGCGTCGCGGCCAGCGCCTCCATGGCGGCCCGTGCGTCAGGCAGGCGGTCCCCGAAAGCGCGCTTCAGGTAGGTGGCTACCGGCCCGGCGGCGGCCGGCTTGCCATCGCCGCTGGCGGCCAGCAGGCCGCCACCCTGCACCTCGACGACCGGCACATCCCTGCCCAGCAGGCGCACCATGCGCGGCGGCCTGGCGTGCTCCATCCCATCGGCCGGTGCCGGTCGCCCGTGATCCCCGGCAAGGCCGAGCCGGCGGGCCTTCGCATGCGCCGCGGTGCCGGCGACCGCGCTGGCGAGGCTCAAGGCCGTTTCGGGCGGGTAGCCCAGCCGTTCAGCCAGCACGGCCGCCCAGAGGGTCAGCACGGGAGCGCGATTGACGCGGATGGAAACGGTGTTGCCGGACATGAAGGAAGCGTAGCGGTCGCGGTGTGCGGTCGCACGCTTCTTGCCGCAGGCGTCCGCCCCGCCATCCGTCCGATACCCGCCCGGTGGAATCCCGACCACTTGCAGGCCGGGGTGGTCGGCCAGGGACGCCGTGCGGCCCCGGCTCCGCACGGGGCGGCTCACGGCGGCGCTGATTACGAGTCGGCAAATTTTACGATCGCACAAGAAGGCGACTGAGTTCGCGCTTCATGCCATTGAAAAAACGAGCTTTTCAATCTTGGCACAAATCTTGCCCAAAGCGAAACGCCGGGACCTCCAGCACAGATGATGAGGCATCCCATGGGTATCTTTCCTCGAAAGGATCTCGCCACAAGGCGCTACCGCCAGAGAAAGGATGTCGCCGCCGGCATCGCCATGGCGACACTCATCGCCGCGGCCGTGCTGGCGCCGCCGGACGCCTCGGCAACACCGGTCGTCAACGGCCCCTTCGAGCAACTCTACAATGTTGGCATCAATAATCTGGGCTTCTACAGCGGCTCCGGCCTCCGCATCGGAGCCCGTGTCAGTTCAGCCGCCGGCAGCCCCGATCTCGGCGACATCGCAAGCAGCATAACGGCGTCGGCAACGACGACGAATATCGCCACTGGCCAGCAATTTACACGATCACTGAATTTCGTGGGGAGTCCGGCGATCGGGGGGCTTTTCACCGCGGTCACGAATTACAGTCCTAATCTGGCAGGCCCCTGGACGCTCAACTTCTCCGATGGGGTAGGCGCGGCCACCACGCTGACAACCCCGGCGATTCCGCAGGGCGCTCAGCCGGTGCCCTTCGTGCAGAGCATCACCCTTTCCGGCACCAGCCTCAACCCGACATTCTCCTGGGCGCCGCCGCCCAACACCACCGTGAATGGTTATCGCATCAACATCTACGACCAGGCGGAGCGCGGCCGCACCAACGCGGATGGGCAGGTCATCAACGCCACCGGCCAGATCTTCTCCCGGGACTTCGGGCCGTCCGTCACGTCATTCACCGTGGCGAATGGCGCCCCTGGACTGCAGTCCGGCTACAGCTTCAACCAGACGAGCAAATACGCCATCGAGATCAGCCTCCTGCAGACGCGGGACGGATCCACCAACACGAGCAACGCCAATGTCTATGCCATGTCGCGCGTCTATGCGGATTTCCAGATCTCGAATACCGCCGGGCCGCAGGTCAACCTGCCGCTGTCCAAGTTGAATCCGAGCGATCCCTACAGCTTCAACATGGCCGTCCAGCCAAACACCCTCTACTACATCGACCCCGAGGTCGCGACCGGCTATGAGTACGCGATCGGTGCGGGCAACCCGAACTTCGCTTCCGTCCTGCTGCCCGCCCTGCAATCCGATCCCTATCGCCTCACCTACGCTTATGGCGGCAAGGTCTTCGACGAATTCCTCACGGCGAGCACGGAGTATTTCTTCCCGACTGGCGGCGTCGGCGCCTTCACCATCACCGGAATCAAGCCGGAACTCGGCCTCGACCCGAACAACCCCACCGCCTTCATCACCGGCCTCACCTTCGCTGGCCCCGGCCAGTTCACCGGCACGATGACGCCGATCACGACCACCGTGGAAGTGCCGGAGCCTGGCTCCGCGGCACTCTTCGCCATCGGGGGGATCGGCGTCTGGCGCGGCCGGCGGCGCCTCTCCGCAGCTGCGGGTGGCGCCGGCGCGAAGTGACGCCAGCGGGTGTCATTTCGGGAAACCGGGCTGAGAATCAGGGGCTCCGGAAGCTTGGCTCGGCCCGCGCCACGGCCTCCGCCGAGACATCCGTGCCCTGCACCTCGGTTGCCCCGGTGAAAAAGGCAGCGCCGGGGCATGCCGCATGACATGGATCGAGGATTCAACGGGGGCTGTACTCGTCCTTGGCAGCTACCTTGAGGCGCTTCATCAGGGCAGGCTTGTGCAATGATCCGGCTGGGTCAGGCACCGGGCAAATCCCGGTTATAACCAGCCGGCCCCCTATACATCGCCGGTTTGCCTGCGCTATCCGATTGCGCGGATGCCGGACATGACTGGCGGAAACATCCCTGATCTGGATTGAGGACTGCCTGGTGCCGAGGAGCCGTATCCGGTTACCCATGCCACGCCGGAACTGGAGCACCCGGAAAGCGGACCGGATCATGCTCCCCACTCATGAAACCGGGGAACCCGTATGGCAGTCCCCATGCACCGCCTTGCAGTCCCTCGATCCGCATCTTTGTCGTGCCGTCCTGTCGCGCGGGCCAGCAGGCACTCAAGCGACGGGCATGCTGCTGCCGCAGAAGACCACCTGCCGCCGCGTGCTTCGCCATGGCCGGACCGTTCTGGCTGCCGCCGAGCGCATGCCGGCCGGAATTGCTGAGGCCACAATCTTCCGGCGCTTCCGGGACGCCTCCCTCGACGGCAAAACCGATCTACGGAGCTACCCTGCTATCGTGCCAGCAGAACATGGCCGAAGGCCTGCTGCCGCACCTTCCGCGCGATGCCTGGCCAAGGCTTGGCCGCGACAGGGTTCCTGCGTCCGGGGACAGCCCGGGGTCGTCACGGCACCGGCGACAGGGCCGGGCCCGCAGAGGGCCCAGGCAGATGGCTTCAGATGGAGGCGATGAGGGCGTCAGATGGAAAATTTCCTGGTCACCGGCGGCGCGGGCTTCATTGGCTCCCATCTCGTGGATGCGCTGCTCGCGGCAGGCCATACCGTGCGTGTGCTGGATGACCTTTCGACCGGACGGCGCGAGAATCTCGACCCGCGCGCCGAACTGGTGCAGGGCGATGTCGCGGATGCCGCGCTGGTTCGCAAGGTCGTTCAGGGCGTGTCCGGGATCTTCCACCTGGCGGCCATCGCCTCCGTCGCCCGCTCCAGCGAGGACTGGCTCGGCACCCACCGGGCGAACCAGACAGGCACGATCGCCGTCCTGGATGCGGCCCGCGCCCTGGGCAGGATTCCCGTGGTCTATGCCTCCTCCGCGGCGATCTATGGCGACCAGGGCGAGGGACCGATCGCCGAGACGGCGCGACCGGGCCCCCTCACGGCCTATGGCGCGGACAAGCTGGGCAGCGAGCTGCACGCGGCCGTCGCGGCCGGCGTGCATGGCGTGCCGACCACCGGGTTCCGGTTCTTCAACGTGTATGGGCCGCGGCAGGACCCGTCATCGCCCTATTCCGGCGTCATCAGCATCTTCGCCGCGCGCATCGGCGCCGGCCAGGGCATCACCATCCATGGCGATGGCGGCCAGGTGCGTGACTTCGTCTATGTGGCGGATGTGGTGAAGCACCTGCTCGCGGGCCTGGCGACGATGCGCAGGGCCGCGCCGGCAGCGAGGGTCTTCAATGTCTGCACCGGCCAGGCGACATCGGTCAGCGGCCTTGCGCGCACCCTCTTCACCGTCATCGGGCACGACGTCCCGGTTGCCCACGGCCCGGCGCGGGCGGGCGATATCCGCTCCTCCGTCGGCAATCCGGCGGCTGCGATGGCCGCCCTTGGCGTATCGACGGAGGTGCCGCTTGCGGACGGGCTGCGCGCGACCTGCGCGAGCCTGCAACCCCTGCCGCCAGGCCAGGGCGTGACGGCTTGAGGCGGCTTCGCCGGAAGGCACGAATCAGCTGGAAAGGCTGAATTCCGGACCAGGATCGGAGCGCCCGCCTGCCCTGATGCTCGTCCATGACCCGCTACCCGCGCCGAGGGTTGCGGCCCGACCCTGCGGGCACTCGGCGGGACCAGCCGATCCGGGCGCTGGTGAGGCAGGCGCCGCCCGGCCGCCATCGCCCCTGCCATCAGGGCGTTGTCCTACCCGGTATTGACCGCGCCTCCCCGCCCTGCCCCAATC
>JAEWCI010000428.1 GCA_023390705.1 Pseudomonadota bacterium | reverse complement strand
GTGCCGCCCCGCCCGCTGCGCCCGAAGGGCAGGGCGAGCAGGGCCAGCAGGAGCAGCAGGCCGATGAGCAGGGTCAGCGCCGTCAGCACGGCGCGGTGGGCCGAAGCGGTCTCACGGTGCGCAGGATAACCACGGCCGCCAGCCAGGGACAGGGGGGATGCCCGCCAGGGCAACAATCGCTTAACAAGGCCAGGATGGGCGGTTAGGAAACGCGGCGCGCCCTGTTCGGCGCCAATGAGGGGCGGGGGGCTTCCGGCATCACGGGGATTTTGGCCAAGGCCATCCCGGCGGCGCCGCAGCCGCATGGCCATTCATTGCGGTGGCCCGGTTGCCGGGCCGGGCCGCTTCGCCATCCGCCGCGGATTCGCGCATGGCGGGCGTGGCACCGGCCCACCGGCTGTCCAGCCCGGCCACCGGCCCTGTCTGGGAGGATATGCCTGCATGGGTGGCCTGCTCGCCTTCAGCCGTGGCGTGGACCGGCTGAACGCCGCCTTCGGGCGGATCGCCGACTGGCTGGTGCTGCTGGCCTGCCTCATCAGCGCCGGCAACGCCTTCGTCCGCTACGGCCTCTCCACCTCCTCGAACGCCTGGCTGGAGGTGCAGTGGTACTGCTTCGCCGGGGTGGTCATGCTCGGCGCCTCCTACACCCTGTTCCGCAACGAGCATGTCCGGGTGGACCTGGTCTATGGCAGCCTGGGGGAGCGGGCCCGGCTCTGGGTGGACGTGTTCGGCTTCGTGCTGTTCCTGCTGCCGGCCATGGGGCTGCTGGCCTGGATGACCTGGCCCTTCTTCCTGGATTCCTTCTTCCGTCACGAAGGCTCGCCCAATGCCGGCGGGCTGCTGCGCTGGCCGGTGAAGATCCTGCTGCCACTGGGCTTCGCCCTGCTGGTGCTGCAGGGGCTTTCGGAACTGATCAAGCGCATCGCCCTGCTGCGCGGCATCCACCCCCATGCCGAGGTGGTGGTGGCCTATCACCGGCCGGAGCAATGAGCCCGATGACCCCGAACCGCCCGGACGCCGCCGCCCGATGCTGAGCCTGGAGATCATGCCGCCGCTGATGTTCGGCGGGCTGGTGGTGTTCCTGCTGATCGGCTTCCCGGTCGCCTTCTCCCTGGCGGCGGTCGGGCTGTTCTTCGGCTTCCTGTCGATCGAGCTGGGCTTCTTCGGCGAAGCCTATCTGGGCAACCTGCCGCTGCGGGTCTTCGGCATCCTGTCCAACGACCTGCTGCTCTCGATCCCCTTCTTCACCCTGATGGGCGCCATCCTGGAACGCTGCGGCCTGGCGGAGGACCTGCTGGAAGGCACCGGCCAGCTCTTCGGCAAGGTGCCGGGCGGGCTGGCCTATGCCGTCATCCTGGTCGGCGCCGTGCTGGGCGCCATCACCGGCACGGTGGCGGCCAGCGTCATCGCCATGGGCATGATCAGCCTGCCGGTGATGATGCGCTACGGCTACGACATGCGGATCGCCACCGGCGTCATCGCCGCTTCCGGCACCATCACCCAGGTGATCCCGCCCTCCCTCGTGCTGATCGTGCTGGGCGACCAGCTCGGCAAGTCGGTGGGCGACATGTATGCCGGCGCGATCGGCCCCTCCATCCTGCAGGTGCTGCTGTTCATCGGCTTCATCGCCGGTGTCAGCATCTTCCAGCCGCACCGCGTGCCGCCCCTGCCGGATGAGGCGCTGACGCAGCGCGGCTGGGCGCTGTGGTGGCGGGTGCTGAAGGGCATGGTGCCCTCCATCGTGCTGATCTTCCTGGTGCTCGGCACCATCTTCATGGGCCTTGCCACGCCGACCGAGGCGGGGGCGATGGGCGCGGTGGGCGCGGCCGTGCTGGCCATGCTGAACGGCCGCTTCACCTGGTCCCTGCTGCGCGAGGCGATGGGCAACACCATGCGGATCACCGCCATGGTGATCTTCATCCTGATCGGCGCCACGGTGTTCAGCCTGGTGTTCCAGGGGGTGGACGGCAGCCTGTGGATCGAGCACCTGCTGTCCCACCTGCCCGGCGGTCAGGTCGGCTTCCTGGTCTTCGTCAACGTCTTCATCTTCTTCCTGGCCTTCTTCCTGGACTTCTTCGAGATCGCCTTCATCATCATCCCGCTGCTGGCGCCGGTCGCGGCCAAGCTGGGAATCGACCTGGTGTGGTTCGGCGTGCTGCTCTGCGTGAACATGCAGACCAGCTTCATGCATCCGCCCTTCTGCTTCGCGCTGTTCTACCTGCGCGGCATCGCGCCGAAGGAGGTGCGGAGCCGCGACATCTACTGGGGCGCCATTCCCTGGGTGGCGCTGCAGCTCATCCTGGTGGCCATCGTCATCCTCTGGCCGGAAAGCGTGACCTACTGGCTGGAAAGGGGCCCTGGCATCGACCCCGGCTCCGTCCGCATCGAGGTGCCGCTGCCGGACCTGCCGCAGGAAGACGCGCCGCCGATGTTCCGCTAGAACGGATCGCGGACAGGCGTGCATGAACGGCAGCGTGAATCCGCCGGCAAACACGGCCCGCAGCGGATCGCGGGCGGGCGTGAACGCGCAGAAACCCGAATCCGCCCGGCAGGCAATGACCTGTGGCGGATTGCGTTCAGTTCCGGATGCAGCCCGCTGCAACATCGCCACGGCAAGCGGCGGCAGCCGGCTGCAACGGGCAGCGTGGGCCCGGACCAGGATCGCTGCGGACAGCCACGCCGATCATGGCCCCGCCTTCCCTCCTGCCAGGTGGTTCACGCTTTCCGGCAATTCCTCTCCTTGAATCGATGCGCCCTCGGGCAAAGCGCTCCGGCCGCCCTTCCGCGGCAGGCCCGGTCCCGGGCCTGGCAGGGCCGGGCGCTGGACCCATCCGGGGCGGTAGTGTAGGGCGCCGGCGCCATACCTGCGCCACAGGCCCGGCGCAGGATCCGCCGCGCCATCCCGGAAACCCTGCCCATGCCTGTTCCCATCGCATCGCCCGCCCCGGAGACCGCGCCCGTCGCCCTCTCCGTCGTCGTGCCCTGCTACAATGAACAGGAAGTGCTGCCGGCCTTCCATGCCCGGCTCAGCGCCGCGCTGGAGGATATCGGCCTGCCCTGGGAAGTCGTCTATGTGAATGACGGCTCCCGCGACGACACCCTGGCGGTGATGCAGCAGCTGCGGGAGGCCGATGGCCGCGTCGCACTCATCAATCTTTCGCGCAATTTCGGCAAGGAGATCGCCCTGACGGCGGGGCTCGACCATGCCCGCGGCAGCCAGGCAGTGGTGGTGATCGATGCCGACCTGCAGGATCCGCCCGAGGTGATCCCCGAACTGGTGGCCGCCTGGCGGGAAGGCTTCGACATGGTCTATGCACGCCGCCGCGTGCGGGAGGGCGAAACCTGGCTGAAGAAAGCCACCGCCTACGCCTTCTACCGACTGATGCGGTATATCGGCGGCAAGGTGGCGTTGCCGCCCGATACCGGCGATTTCCGGCTGATGAGCCGCCGCGCGACGGATGCTCTGCTGCGGCTGCGCGAACAGCACCGCTTCATGAAGGGGCTGTTCGCCTGGGTCGGCTATCCCTCCCGCCCCGTCTTCTACGACCGGGCGCCGCGCGCCGCCGGCACCACGAAATGGAATTGGTGGAAGCTGTGGAACCTCTCGCTGGAGGGCATCACCAGCTTCACCGTCGGGCCGCTGAAGATCGCCACCTATCTCGGCCTGGCCACGGCGCTCTTTGCTGCCGCCTATGGCGTGCTGATCGTGGTGCGCACGCTGCTCTACGGCAACCCGGTGGCCGGCTATCCCAGCCTGATGGCTGTGGTGCTGTTCCTCGGCGGCGTGCAACTGATGACGCTCGGCATCATCGGCGAATATCTCGGCCGCATCTTCAACGAAACCAAGGGCAGGCCGCTCTACCTGGTGGAGCGCTACCTGCCGGGCCGCCCTCCGGAGGAGACGGAACGCCGCCTCGAACCGGTCGCCGCAGGAGCGGACCGCGCCGGAGACTGACGCCGCGGATCGGCACGGCCGCTCCCCCTCGCATGGTCAGGAATAGAGGCCCTGGCGTTTCTGCCGCCTCATGTCGAAGTATTTCAGGGCACTGTGCAGCTTCGCGTGGAAATTGGATGCGTCGAACAGGATACCCGCCGTCGTGTTGAAGGGCTTCTCGCAATACAGGGGGTGCATGCCCTTCTCGACAAGTTGCCGGAACGGCAGGCCGAGCGCCGCGGCAACGCCCAGTTCGAACGGCATCCAGACACTGGGCATGCCCCCCGTCACCGAGGGGACGGCCCTGCCGCGGGCATCCTCGAATTCCCGGGTCCAGATGCCCAGGAAGAAATCCGATGACGCTATCTGGGAAATGATGGCCTGCGGCAGGTTGTGCTCCACCAGGGTATCTTCCCGGAAACCCTGATCGACTTCGCTGTCGAAGCCGGTGCGGATTTCGAAGTCGAACTCCTTGGCAGCGACCCTGATGGCTTCGGCAAGGGCGGTGCCCAGCCCCGAATAGGACACGAACAGCACGGTTTCCGCCGAGGAATGCTTGGCGATGGTGCGCTGGACGTTGCGCAGGATGCTTCTCCGCGCACTCATCAGTTCCTGCTCGCGCGCCCGCCTGGGATTGTCGGGCGAAGCGGCCTTGTTGATCTGGCTGATCTGGCCGATGCGCTCGACGACCAGCGCAAGGTTTTCGCTTCTTGGATGTATCTTCAGGTCTCGCGCCATGATCGCTCCAGGAAACAGGCTGTTGCTCCTGCCTTTTCTGCGGCCCTGTCCAGTCGCTCCTCCAACTGGGCCAGGTTGCGCAGCAGGGAGTCCTCGCTCAGGCCCATATTGGGGAAATCGAACTCGATGCGGGCGACGCGGATTAGCTCCTCATCCGGAAATGGGGTGGCCGAGCCCGTGCCCAGCCGCGCCGAGAGCGGCCCGATCCGGCACCGCACGATATTGCCGCCGATCTCGTACAGGCATTGCGTAAGGGCCGACAGCATTTCGGCGCTCCTGGCCGGATAGGCCAGTTGGCAACTGTGGATCCGCTTCGGGCTCTGCCCGAATATAAGGGTCCGTATCAGCCGATCCTTCGTATCGACGATGGAAGCGGACATGAACTGCTCGGCCTTCAGCGTCCGGTGCAGATGATTGATTGCCTTCTCGGAAAGTTGTATTCCGCTCTTGGAATAGGTCTGGCCGCTCTTCGCGGCACGAAACCTCGAGCCGTCCTGGAAATCGGCAAAGAGGCGACGAAAGGTCTTCATCCGCCGGATCTTGACGCGGGGGGTTTGGTCCGGATTGACCGCGAACTGGTCCCAGAAATAGATAAGGATGTCCTCCTTCAGTTCCACCAACTCGAAATTGCGCGCTAAAAGCCGTTCCCGGTAATCGAGGTCGCGCGCCGATGCATAATTGCGCGCCGAGAGCAACACGGCCGAAATATGCTTCCGCGAAAGCGGGTCGAAGCAGCTTTCGAAATTGAGGATTTCGATCTGCCGATCCTGCAGCAGGCCAAACAACAGGGCAGTGTTCCCAGGACGGTCCTCGGTCTCGAACTCAATCCTCCACATATCGCCCCAGTATTCCGGCGGAATTGTTGTAGTAATCAGCTCCAGGTGATCATTCTCGGTTGCCTGGTTCTGCAAAACGCAATAATATAATGTGCCTTCATCAAGATACAGTGAGCCGCGAATGCGCTCGGGAAGGTCTATCCGGTCTTTCTTCAGAGGTCGTGGATCCGCCAGAATCAACATTCCACAATCCCTCCTGCCCCGGGAATGGCGGTTGTCCGCCGTGGCAGGCGCAGATCCAGGCGGTTTCGGCACCTGTTCGCAGCAGGGCAAGTTCAAAGACTAGGCAGTTATCCGCTCCACTGTCCAGCGACCGCGATGAGCGGCTTCGCGATATGAACGATCCCGATCCGATGCCCGCCCATGCTTCCTGCCTGCCCAGGCCCCGATCAGGCACGGGCCGGCAGCGCGATCGGCCGCGCCATGATGGCGCGCGGTCTGCTACGCTCGCGCTTTCCATGAAGGGGAGAAACATCCATGGACCGCAGCAGCAACCACGCCCGTGGCAGGGAAGTCCGCCGCGAACTGATCGGGGAGGCCGCCATCGAGCGCATGGCGAAGGATGTCTACAACGACCCGCTGATGCAGAAATTCGGCGACTACGCTACCGAAGCCGTGTTCGGCATGCTCTGGACCCGGCCGGGGCTGGACATGAAGACCCGGGCCCTGATCTGCGTCATCTCCGACACCGCCACCCATGCCTGGCCGGAACTGGCCATCCATCTCCGCATGGCACGCCGCCAGGGCTGGACCGAGGAGGAGCTGGGCGAGGCGCTGCTGCACCTTTCCGGCTATATCGGCCTGCCCGCGGTGCGGGAGGCGATGATCGTCGCCAAGACCGTCTTCGCGGAGCTGCGCGCGGAAGGCTGAGCCGCCCGGTTGGCGGGATAGAAGCCGGAGCGTGACGAGGGGGCGCCGCGCCGCCCCCTCCCCTTCGCTCAACGCCGGACGTACACTTGCGTGAGATCCTGGTACCAGCTCCTGGCCTGGGAGAAGCCTTGCACCTCCGGCCGCAGCGCGCGTGGGTTCACGTCGTGCACCACCCAGATCCAGTAGGCATTGTCCACCACATGCTCATGGATGCGTGCCAGCAGCCGGTCGCGCTCGGCCTCGTCGAAAGTCCGGGTGGCCTTGTCCAGCATCTCCTGCAGCCCGGGCTCGCACACGCCTGACCAGTTCAGCCCGGTGGGCGGCAGGGCACCGCAGGCGAAGAAGCGCTGGAA
>JAEWCI010000317.1 GCA_023390705.1 Pseudomonadota bacterium | reverse complement strand
CTGATACCGCCCGCCTATGTTCCGACCTGCGGCCCGCGCAGCGGGCCGGGGTCAAGCCCGGGCCCTGGTGGGAAGGCCGGGCAGGATGCCTGTGAAGGAAGGCGCGGGCCGTATGGCGGGACCGCCGCGTCTCCGCGCTACGGATTGCCGGCGGCCGCGCGGGCCACCGCCAGGTTGTTCCTCACCCTTTCCGGGGCATCGGCACGCTGCACCAGGGGCTCCAGCACGGTGATCGCTTCCTGCGGGCGACCGGCGAGCAGGTAGGAAAGCGCCAGGTTGTTGAGCGTCGGCAGGTGTTGCGGATCAATCGCCAGGGCGGCCCGGTAGCTGGCCTGCGCCTGGACATGCTGGCCGAGAAGGTCGAAGGCCACGCCACGGCCGGAAAGGGCCGCGACCTCCCTGGGCGAAGCGCGCAACACCGCCTGGAAGACCTCCAGCGCTTCCGCAGGCCGGCCATTGAGCACATGAACATTGCCGAGTTCCCGCAGCAATGCCGCGTTGCCGGGACGGCGGCGCAGCGCCTGGGTCGTCACCTGCTCGGCCTCGGCGACATTGCCGGCGCGGATCAGCGCCTTCGCATAGCGCGCCTGGACATCCGCATTCTCGGGTGCGGTGGAGGCCAGCTTCGCCAGCACCGAAAGCGCGACATCGGGCTGGCCGGATGCCTCGGCCACGGACGCGACCCTGAGACGGGCCGCGAGGGCCTCATGCTGCGGTCCTTGCCCGGCACAGCCTCCGAGTCCCGCAAGCAAGGCCAGGCCGAGGCGCACCTGCCCCGCGCGGCAAGGAAGCCAACCCAGCCTCATTTTCCCAGACTCTCCGCAAGCGCGAGGGCGGAAGGTCCTATCAGCACGATGAAAAGGCAAGGCATGATGAACAGGATCAGCGGCAGGACCATCAATGCCGGCAGCCTTGCCGCCTTGGTCTCCAGCCGCACGATCCGTTCCTGCCGTGACTCCGCGGCAAGAACCCGCAATGCCTGGGCCAGGGGCGTGCCGAAGCGGAAGGTTTGCGCCAGCGTTCCCGCCAGTTGCTGCAGCCCGTCTATGGGCGCGCGTTCGGCCAGCCGGGTCAGCGCCATCCGACGGTCCGGGAGGACCCGCAGCTCATACGCCAGCAACGCGAATTCGGAGGCGATCGCCCCGTTGGATGCAGCGAGTTCATGCGCAACCCGTTGCACAGCCGCATCAAGGCCGAGCCCGGCCTCCGCACAGACGACCATCAGGTCCATCGCGTCGGGCAAGCCCCGGCTCAGCGCCCCCATGTGGGACCGGCGCATGAAGCCCAGCGCCCAATTCGGCCCCATCAGCCCGATCACCGCCCCAAAGGCGACTGCCATGAACTCGTTTCCCCCGCCCTGCAGCAGGGCAAGGCCATAGGCCCCTATCGGCACCAGGAAAAGGAGGCATACCTTGATGCCGATGAAGGTGGATACGGCACGGCGAGGATTGAATCCGCCGGCGGCGACCGTGCGCTCAAGGTCCATCAGGTCGCGTTCGGAAAGGATGGCCCGGTTGCGCAGCGCTTCACCGATCCGGCGGAACACCGCCAGGACGGCACCGCGCCCCCTTGCCGGCCGGTCCACTGCCGGCGACGGCGACCCGCCAGCCGACCGCAGCCGCTCCGCCAGGTCGCGGTCGCGCTGCGCCCCCGCGAACAGGATGATGGCCGCCACCAGCAGGACCGTGGAGGCGATGCCCGCGGCGACCGCGACATTCAGTTCCATGGCGCGCCTCAGTCCTTGACCGCGGAGCGCAGCAGGCCGCGAATCACCAGCAACCCGGTGATCAACATGCCCGTCCCGATCAGCAGCAGTTGCTGCCCGGTATCGGTGGTGAAGAGAGGCATCAAGTGGTCCGGCTTCATCAGCGTGATGCCGCCACCCGCCACGAATGGCAGCATTCCCAGGATCAGGGCCGATAGCCGCGCCTCGGCGGTCAATGCCTTGACACGGCCGGCCATGGCCACGCGCTTGCGCACCATCTCGGCCAGGTTTTCCAGCGTTTCACCCAGATTGCCGCCCGTGCTGGCCTGCAACCCCACCGTGACGGCGAAGAAGTAGTATTCCGCCAGGCCGATGCGTTCGGCGAACCTGGACAGCGCGGCATCCACGGGCTGGCCGATCGAGATCTCGCTGACCACCTGGCGGAACTCCTCGCGGCTCGGCGAGGCGATCTCGCGGGCGACATTGGAAAGCGCCTCGCCCATCGGCAGGCCGGCGCGGATGGCCCGCAGGATCAGCCCCAGGGCTTCGGGGATCTGCACGAAGATCCTGCTGCGGTAGCGCTGCAATTCAAATCCGAAGACGGCGCGAACCGTCAGCGCGCCGGCAAGCACCGCGGCAAAGGGCGCGACGGCGAGGCCGAGGACCCTCGCCGAGCCGAAGCCCACCCCCAGCACGGCGACGCCACTGATGGCCAGCACCACCACCCAGGACACCCGCCATTCCGGCGGGACGGCGGAGGACCGGCCAAGCCGCGCCAGCAGGCGCGCGAAGGCCGAACCACCAGCGGTGGGCCGGCGAATGTCCACGATATGTGGCCTGGGCGTCCCGCTGCCCGCCTCGGTGGGCCGGGCAATGCTGCGAATCCGCGCTTCCAGCTGGCGGGAAGCACCATCGCCACGCAGCACCATCACCGCGACGCCAAGGCTGAGGATCGAGAGCGCCCCCGAGACTGCGGCGAGCAGTGAGCCGGTCTGCATGGTCAGGCTGTCCTCAGGGCCGCCATCCACGCATCCAGCAACCCGAAATACGAGAGCCTTTCATTGAAGGAGGGGCGAATGCCGGGAGACACCCAACGCCCGTGGAGGCGCCCCTTGTTGTCCTCGCCCTGGAATTCGAAGGTGAACACGTCGTTCAGCGTCACGATGTCGCCTTCCATGCCGCATACCTCGGTAATATGCGTGACACGGCGCTGGCCATCGCGCATCCGCTGCACCTGGATGACAAGATCGACCGCGCTCGTCATCTGGATGCGGATGGCGCGCGGCGGCAGCGAGACGGTGCCCATCTGCACCATGTTCTCCACGCGGGTCAGGGCTTCGCGCGGGTTGTTCGCATGCACCGTGCAGATCGAGCCGTCATGGCCGGTATTCATGGCCTGCAGCATGTCGAAGGCCTCGGCGCCGCGCACCTCGCCCACGATGATGCGGTCGGGCCGCATGCGCAGCGCGTTCTTCAGCAGGTCGCGCTGCGTGATCTCGCCCCGCCCTTCCAGGTTGGGGGGCCGCGTCTCCAGGCGGACCACATGCGGCTGCTGCAATTGCAGCTCGGCCGCGTCCTCGATCGTCACGATACGCTCGCCCGGGTCGATCCAGCGGCTCAGCGCGTTCATCATCGTCGTCTTGCCGGAGCCCGTGCCGCCCGAGATGATGATGTTCAGGCGGGCACGGCCGGCGATCTCCAGGATCCGCGCCATCGGCTCGGAAATGCTGCCGTTCGCGACCATGGCGGAGAGGTCGATCTTCCGCTTGGCGAATTTGCGGATGGAGATGCAGGCACCGTCCAGGGCGAGCGGCGGGAAGACGATGTTCACGCGGCTGCCATCCAGCAGCCGGCAATCGCACAGGGGGCTGGATTCATCAACCCGCCGGCCGACCGCCGCGGCGATCTTCTGGGCGATGCTGGCAAGCTGCTGCGTGCTGCGGAAGCGGATCGGCTCCCGCTTGAGCAGGCCGCGGCGCTCGACGAAGACGCAGTCGGGGCCATTGACCATGATGTCCGTCACGGCCTCGTCGCGCAGCAGGGGGTCCAGCGGGCCGTAGCCCACCATGTCCTGCGTCAGTTCCTCGGCCAGCCGGGCCTGCTCGCGTGCCGTGAGTTCCAGCCGCTCGCGCCCGGCCACCTCGTGCACCAGGATCTGAAGCTGTTCCTGCAGGCGCTCCGCCGGCAACGTGGACGCGGCCACCGGGTCCACCCGCTCCATCACCTCGGTGCGGAGC
>JAEWCI010000342.1 GCA_023390705.1 Pseudomonadota bacterium | reverse complement strand
TTGCTGGCAAGCGCCATGGGAGAACCCTGACCGACCCGATATCCCTTGGCAGACATGCCTCACCCCCGCGGCGGCGTGCCGGTCTGGTTGTTGCGCGACTGGCCGGGCTGGGGGCGCCCGGCCGGCTGCTGCGGTGAACGGCCCTGCTGCCCGGCAGCGGGGGGGCGCCCGCCGGGCTGTTCAGCCAGCAGCGCCACGCGGGTGAAGCCGCCGGCGCTGATCGTGCCCATCACCTCCATCACCCGGCCGTAGCTGATGGCCCGGTCGCCGCGGACGAAGATGCGCCGCTCCGGCGCGCCGGGCGCCTGGTTGCGGGCGATGGCCTGCAACTGCGCCACCAGGCCCTCGATCGGCACCTCGGTTTCCTGCAGGAAGATCTTGCCTTCCGGGTTCACCGTGATGGTGATGGGCTCATTCTCCTGGTTCAGCGCGCTGGCCTGGGTCTTCGGCAGGTCCACCGGCACGCCCACCGTCATCAGCGGCGCCGCCACCATGAAGATGATGAGCAGCACCAGCATCACGTCCACCATGGGCGTGACGTTGATCTCGGCCATCGGCCGGTAGCGGCTGCGGCCCTTGCCGGATTGCAGCGAAACGGCCATGCGCGCCTACTCCGCCGGCGCCGGGCTGCCGCCGAAATCGGCGGCCCGGTCGTCGCGCACCGCATGGGCCGGCCGCGCTGGCTCCGCCACCACGGCGCTTTCCGTCTGGCGGGAGAGGATGGCGCCGAATTCGGCGGCGAAGCCCTCCATCCTGGCGGCGAAGCGGGCGAGGTCCGTGCTGATCTTGTTGTAGGCCAGCACCGCCGGGATGGCGGCCACCAGGCCGATGGCGGTGGCGAAGAGCGCCTCCGCGATGCCCGGGGCGACCACGGCAAGGTTGGTGTTCTGCATGTTCGCGATGGCGGCGAAGCTGTTCATGATGCCCCAGACCGTCCCGAACAGGCCGATGAAGGGCGCCACCGAACCGACCGAGGCGAGGAACACCATCCAGCGTTCCAGCCGGTCCATCTCGCGCTGGATGGTCACCGCCATGGCGCGGTCCACCCTCTCGCGCAGCCCGGCGATCAGCGCCTCGGAGCCGGCGAGGCGGCCGGCGCTGCGGCGCCATTCGCGCATCGCCGAGACGAAGACGGCGGCCATCGGGTGGGCGGGGTTGTCGCCTTCCTTGCGGAACAGGTCTTCCAGGCTGCCGCCGGACCAGAAGCTGTCCTCGAAGGCATCGGCTTCGCGGTTGGCGCGGCGGAGGCCGGTGATCTTGTCGAAGACGATGGCCCAGACCCAGATGCTGGCCAGCAGCAGCAGGATCATCACCAGCTTCACGACCCAGTCCGCCTGGAGGAACAGCCCCCAGATCGAAAGGTCGTGCGCCGCCGCGCCCAGGTCGTTGGTGGTCACGGAGGGATTCACGCCGTCATCTCCTTCACTCGCCCGCCCCGCCGGCCGGCCCGATGGTGCCGAGTGCCGTCCGCCAGGGTTCGGGAATGCGCTTCGGCCGGAGGCTGTGCCGGTCCACGCAGGCCAGTCCGATCCGTGCCGTCGCCAGCAACCGTGCCGCTTCCGGCAATCCTTCCGCCGCCTCCCCGTCCAGCAGGAAGCGCTGGTCGAGGTCCAGCGTCACGCCGCGCAGGGCATGGGTGCGGGTTTCCACCACCAGCGGATCGTCGAGCCGGGCGGGGCGGAAATACTCCAGTTCGGCGCGGCGCACCACGAGCAAAGCGTCATGCTCATCCATCATCCGCTGATGTGGCAGATCGATGGCGCGCAATGCCTCGGTCCGGGCACGTTCCGCCCAGCGCAGGTAGCTGGCGTGGTAGGCCATGCCACCGGCATCGGTATCCTCGAAATAGACCCGCAACGGCCAGCGGTGCACCGGGCGCAAATCAGGCGCGCTCACAGCTCGTCCCCGTTGCGCAGCAGGTCCAGTTGCGCCGCGGCGCTGCCGGCCGGCGGCGCGAGGCCGAGATGCCGCCAGCCCGGCTCGCCCAGCATGCGGCCGCGCGGCGTGCGCAGCACCAGCCCTTCCTGGATGAGGTAGGGCTCGATCACGTCCTCGATCGTGTCGCGGGATTCCGCCAGCGCCGCGGCCAGGGTCTCCACGCCCACCGGGCCGCCATTGTGGTGTTCGGCGATGCGGCGGAGATAGCGGCGGTCCATGGCGTCCAGCCCCAGCCGGTCCACTTCCAGCCGGCGCAGCGCGGCATCGGCCAGTGCCTTGTCGGCGGGCTTGCCGGCAACCATGGCGAAGTCCCGCACCCGCCGCAGCAGGCGCCCGGCGATGCGCGGCGTGCCGCGGGAACGGTTGGCGATCTCCCGCGCGCCATCTTCCGAAAGCGCGAAGCCCAGCTTCTGCGCGCCGCGCGCGACGATGCGCAGCAGCTCCTCCGGCGTGTAGAATTGCAGCCGCAGCGGAATGCCGAAACGGTCGCGCAGCGGCTGCGCCAGCAGGCCGGAACGGGTGGTGGCGCCGACCAGGGTGAAGGGCGGCAGGTCGATGCGCACGGTGCGCGCCGCCGGGCCCTCGCCGATGATGAGGTCGAGCTGGAAATCCTCCATCGCGGGATAGAGGGTCTCCTCGATCGCCGGCTGCAGCCGGTGGATCTCGTCCACGAAGAGCACGTCGCGCGGCTGCAGGTTGGTCAGGATCGCCGCCAGGTCGCCCGCCCGTTGCAGCACCGGGCCGGAGGTGGCGCGGAAGCCGACGCCGAGCTCGCGCGCCACGATCTGCGCCAGGGTGGTCTTGCCCAGGCCGGGCGGGCCGTGCAGCAGCACATGGTCCAGCGCCTCACCCCTTCCGCGCGCCGCGGCGATGAAGACCTTGAGGTTCTCGCGCAGCCCCTGCTGGCCGGTGAAGTCGTCCAGCGTCTGCGGGCGCAGCGTGGCTTCCGCCGCATCCTCCTCGGTGCGGATGGGCGTGGTGATGCGGTCGTCGCTCATGCCGCCCTCACCGGGCCATCTCCTTGAGGCCGTCACGGATCAGCGCGTCCAGCGCCGCTTCCTCGCCCAGCCGCTTCATGGCACGGCCGATCGCCGCCGTCGCCTCCGGCCGCCTGATGCCGAGATTGACCAGGGCGGAGATGGCATCCGCCTGCACGCTGCCCTCCGGCGTCACGGCCAGGGCAATACCGCCGCCATCCGCTTCCGGCGTGGCGCGGCCGACCGCCCATTTCTGCATCGCCGGTTCGTCAATGATGCGGTTGGCGGTGGCGGCGCCCAGCCCCTTCACCTCGGCCAGCCGCTTGCGTTCCTTGCCGGCGATGGCCTGGGCCAACTGGGTCGGCGTTAGGCCCGAAAGCACCAGCAGCGCCTTCTGCGGCCCCATCGTCTTCACCTCGATCAGCGCGCGGAAAGCCTCGCGTTCCTGCGCCGTGGCGAAGCCGTAGAGGGTGATGGCGTCCTGCCGCAGATGGGTCTCCACCAGCACGCGCTGCGCGCCTTCCTTCGCGGAAAGCGCGTCCAGCGTCTTGCGCGAGCAGGCGAGCAGGTAGCCGACGCCGTTCACGTCGAGGATGCAGCCGCCCTCGAAACTCTCGTCCAGCCGGCCGGTGAGCTTGCCGATCATGCCGGGACATATCCGCGCGCGAAGGCCAGCCGCGTGCTGCGGTGATGCGCGTGGCAGATCGCCACCGCCAGCGCATCCGCGGCGTCGGCGCGGCGGATGGCGGCGCCGGGCAGCAGCCGCTTCACCATCGCCTCCACCTGCGCCTTGTCGGCATGGCCGGTGCCGACGACGGCGCGCTTCACCTCCATGGCCTGGTATTCGGCCACCGGGATGCCGGCCAGCGCCGGCGCCAGCAGCACCACGCCGCGCGCCTGGCCCAGCTTCAGCGCGGCGCCCGGGTTCTTGTTGACATAGGTATGCTCCACCGCCGCCTCCGCGGGCCGCCACTGTTCCAGCAGCGTGTTCAGCGCGCGGTGGATCTGCGAAAGGCGCTCGGCCAGGGGCTGGTCGGCATCGGTGGAGATCACGCCGTCTCCCAGATGGCGCAGCCGGCTGCCGGCACTCTCGATCATCCCCCAGCCGGTGTGCTGGAGGCCGGGATCGAGACCGAGCAGCCGGACCGCCTGCGTCACGCCTAGGCCGAAAGCCGCTGCGACACGGCCTCCGACACCTCGAAATTGGCATAGACGTTCTGCACGTCGTCGCTCTCGTCCAGGCGGTCGATCAGCTTCAGGATGTCGCGCGCCTTCTCCTCGTCCAGATCGACGCGGACATTGGGCACCCATTCCAGCCTGGCGCTTTCCGGGCTGCCGAATTTGGCTTCGAGCGCGTCGCGCACGGCGAAGAAATCCTCCGGCGCGCAGGTCACTTCATGGCCTTCCTCGTCGCTCTCCACATCCAGCGCCCCGGCCTCGATGGCGGCTTCCAGGATCGCGTCGCCGTCCATCGCCGAAGCCGGGTAGAGGATCACGCCCTTCCGCTCGAACTGGAAGGAGACGGAATTGGTTTCGCCCAGCGCCCCGCCGGCCTTGGCGAAGGCGCTGCGCACCTCGCCGGCGGTGCGGTTGCGGTTGTCGGTCAGCGCCTCGACGATGATGGCGACGCCATAGGGGCCGTAGCCCTCGTAGCGCACCTCGGCATAATCCTCGCCCTGGCCGGCCTGGCTGGCCCGCTTGATGGCGCGGTCTATGGTGTCCTTGGTCATGTTGGCGGTCAGCGCCGCCTTCACCGCGGCGCGCAGGCGCGGGTTCATGGCGGGGTCGGGCAGGCCCTGCTTGGCCGAGACGGTGATTTCGCGGATCAGCTTGCCGAAGGCCTGGGCCTTCTTGGCGCCCTGGGCCGCCTTGCGGTGCATGATGTTCTTGGCGTGCGACTGGCCCGCCATGGCCTGATCCCCGGCGGCCGGCGGGCGCCCCGCCGCTCGGACCCTGGCCGGCGGCGGACGGGGCACCCCGTCCTAAGATTTCGGTTGAGGAGTGCCTTATAGCGGGCCGAAACCGGCCGCGCCACCGTTGCGCAGGGGTGCCGGCCAGGAGCGGGCGGCCAGCCGGACAGCAGGCATGGGAACGCAACGGGCAGCCCGTCGCGGGCCCGCGTCAGGCCGCGGCGCCAGCCCTGCCTGACGGCGGAAGCCCTGCTACTGGACCATTCTCGCGGAGACGGGGGGCATGGACCGGGTGGGCTCATGCCGGGGCGCCGGCAACGGGCGCTGCCGGCCGGCCCCGTGCCGCCATTCCCGCTCCTCGCGTGCCAGGGCATCGGCCCAGGCGCCCTCATAGCTCAATCCGCCCGCGGCGCCGCCCAGGATGGTACGGCCCGGCGAGGTGCGCTCCCGATCGTTCCTCGTCATCTTCGCCTCCTGCCGTCCGAGGCTCACAAGATGCCTCCATCGGGGCGGGATGGCCGGTGACATCGGCGTGAATTCCGCAACCTGATCCTCGAAGCCCAGCCAGGCCCTCGTCACCGGGGTGGATGGCCGGCACCGATGGCCGCCCCCGCGCCCGCCGGTCGCGCCGTCAGGCGCGCGGAACCGCGCGATGCGGTGAAGCAAGGCAAACCGGAGCTTCGGAGCCGGCATCCGAGGCGCAGTTGGCCGGTCACGATCAACCGCCGTCGGGATCATTCCGGCATCGTCTGCGAAAGCCTCCCGCCTAGGCGCAGCGGGGCGATGCGGCGGGCCAGGCCGGTGGCGTCGTCGGTTTCCACGAAGACGCCGCAGATGGTGGCCTCGCCCTCGGCCGGGGCCAGCCTCTCGCTCGGCACCTTGCGCCAGAAGCGCAGCGAGGCGCCGCCCTTCTGCATGCCGATGACGCTGTCGTAGTCGCCGCACATGCCGGCATCGGTCATGAAGCCGGTGCCGCCGGGCAGGATTTGGTGGTCGGCGCTGGGCACATGGGTATGGGTGCCCACCACCAGGCTCACCATGCCGTCGAAGCTGTGCGCCATGGCCGCCTTCTCGCTGGACGCCTCGGCATGGATGTCGATCACCACCGCCTGCACGGCGCCGCCAGGGCCCATGCGGTGCCGCTGCAGCTCCGCCTGCACGGCGCGGAAGGGGTCGTCCAGCGGCTCCATGAACAGCCGGCCCATGACATTCACCACCAGCGCCCGGCGGCCGCCGGCGAGTTCCGCGACGAAGGCGCCCTGGCCGGGGGTGCCGGGGGCGTAGTTCAGCGGCCGGATGACCCGCTTCTCGGTTTCCAGGAAGGGAATGATCTCCTTGCGGTCCCAGGTGTGGTTGCCGAGCGTGATCACATCCGCCCCGGCACCCAGGATCGCGCGCGCCATCTCCGGCGCCAGGCCGAAGCCATGGCTGGCATTCTCGGCATTCACCACGACCAGGTCGGCAGCCAGCCTCGTGCGCAGACCGGGCAATTGCGCCACCACCGCATCGCGGCCGCTTCGGCCGACCACATCGCCCAGGAACAGGATCTTCACGGAATTCTCGCCTCGATCACGCCGCGTTCGGTGGCGATGCGCGGCAGCGGCGCATCGTCAGGCCCGGCCGGCACTTCCGGTATTTCCTGCGCGGCATAGCCGACGCCGAGCACCCCCGCACCCGGCAGCGCCGCCAGGGTGCGGTCGTAGAAACCGCCGCCATAGCCGAGCCGCCGCCCGGCCCGGTCGAAGGCCAGCAGCGGGACCAGCAGCCAGTCCGGCCGCACGAACTCGCCGGCCGCCGGTTGGCTGGTGCCCAGGGGGCCGCGGACCAGCGCCTCACCGAAGCGCCAGCGGCGGAAGCTCAGCGGTTGCCCGCGCTTCGGAGTCACCGGCAGGGCCAGGGGATGGCCGCGCCCGGCCAGGGCCAGCAGCAGCGGGCGGATGTCGATTTCCTGCCCCATCGGCCAGAAGCCGGCCACCACGGCGCCGGGCGGCGGCGGGCAATGCGCCAGCACCTGCCCGGCCAGCCAGAGCCCGCGGATGGGATCGGCGGCGGCACGGCGGGCCAGCGCCGACCGGCGGGCCTCCGCCTTCAGCTCGTCCAGCAGCACCGGGCACCAGACGGTGGCACTCATGGAGATTCTTCCCCGGGCATCAGCACGCCCAATGCCGGCCTGGCGCTGCCATATCCGCAAGCGCCGCGCGGCACCACCCTGTCCCGGGCAGCGGAATGCGCCCTGGTCCGGGGGCGGTTGTTCGGAAGGGGAAGGGGTTGCGAAGCCACCCTGGCCGTTGGCGTCTCACCCTCCCAAGGCCTGCTGTTGCAGGTGGGCGCCAGGTATCCGGACCACGATCCGGACAGAGCCAGCTCCCGGAGGATGCTCATTGGCCCCGGGGATGAATTGCCTGACGCACCGGGCAGCCTCGCCGCACAGAATTAGGGACGGTCGAGGGTCTGGGCAATGCCCTCGATCCGCTCCGCGATGCGCGCCAGCCGTTCCGCCAGTTGCGGGTCCGCTG
>JAEWCI010000271.1 GCA_023390705.1 Pseudomonadota bacterium | reverse complement strand
CTGCCGCCGTCTCGCGCGCAACCTCGAAAACCTGGCCAGGACCTCGGTCGCCTTGATCCGCCTGGCCATGATCAAGCTCATGGCAAGGCGCCTGGCTCGCTCATAAACTTCCTGGACGGGCTCTGAGAGGGAGGATGCGCGCGGCGATCGCACCCACTGTAAAGCGAGCCGGAAGCGGCATGCTGGCGGGGGTGAAGAGTGGGCTCCAGAGCAATCCGTGTCTATCGACGGCAGCCACCTGGGTGAGGGCCGCTCCAGAGCGTTCGGCCCGAGGTTCAGCAAGCCGCCAACACAATAGGGGAACGATGGACATGATCGAGGCCAGGGAACTCTATGCCAGCGCCAACGGCGACAGGTGGTTCCTTGCACGTGATCCCGGCTCCGGACGGGTGTTCGTGCGGCATGAGCCTAATGCCGCATCGGGCGGGCAAAGGGCGGAGTTCGAGGTCGGCGAATTCCTGGCCCGGGGCGGCCATGGTCCCGAGCACCAGGCTCTGCTGCGCCTGATCGGGACCCTGGCCGGAGACCGCGCGAGCGGCTGAAGCGCGCGACGCAATCATCGGCATGGCGCAGTCCGGCCCCCAGGGGGCCAGCCTGCCATTGTCGTCGGCGCTATCGCCCTGCGCGGCAGTGCGGCCGCTGACGGCGTGGCGCAAGCCAGCCGCGTAGCCAGACTGCGGCGCCTATCACGAGGCGGCGGGCCCCTGTGTATGCTCCAGGAAGAAGCGGAGCATCTCGCGCGAGGCATCAGGTCCGCGCGGGTCAGTGTAGGAACCGGCGGGGCTGCCGCCGGACCAGGCATGGCCGCCGCCGTGGATGAGCCACTGCTCGAGCACGGTTCGCCCTGCAGCATTGGCGTGCACGGTGCGGCTGTAGGCGTGCCCGCTCACCACCTGGCCGCGCTGGATCTCGATCCGGAGCCCGCTTGCCGCGGCGGCGCCCGACTGCGCGATGACCTGGTCGCCATTGCAGGGATGAACGGTGGTGTCCCGGTCGGCGTGGAACACGATGGTCGGGATCACCCGCTGCGCCTCACCGGTCCGGAGGGGCGTGCTGGCCGCGCCCTGCCGCATGGCGGCGAAGGCGGAGGGGAGGTCGCTAGCCGCCCCGCAGGCCAAGCCGGAATGTACCCCGACCGCGGCGTAGAGCTCGGGATAGGCCTGCCCCAGGATGGCGGCCGCCGCCCCGCCGGCCGACAGCCCGGCGACGTAGACCCGTCGTGGATCGACCGCGTGCTCGCGCATGACCTGCTGGGTCATACCCGCGATCAGCGAGGGCTCCCCCTGGTCGCGCCGCTGATCACCCGGGCTGAACCAATTCCAGCACTTCTGGGCGTTGGCGGAGCTCGGCTGCGCCGGGTACAGGACGAGGAGGCCATACTCCTCCGCGAGCAGGTTCATGCGCGTGCCGGCGGCGAAGTCGTCGGGCGACTGGGTGCATCCGTGCAGCATGACGACCAGCGGCACCGGTCCGCCACGATGTGTGCTGGGGATGTACAGCTTGTAGGCGCGGCTCCCGGCTTCGGCGCCGAAGGATCCCGCCAGGAACCGCGCTCCCTCGGGCATTGGCTCGGGCGCTGCCGCCGGCAGGTGCCGTGCCAACCCATCCAGTCCCTGCCCCAGGCCGCCCTGGTTCACCTGGTTGAGGAAGCCGCGCAGTGCCCCCGGCATCTGCGGCAGGGCGGGCTTGCCCAGGCTAACCGCTGACCATGGGCCGCCAGCCGTCCTGCGCGCCGCGGCGGCAGCCGGGGCTGGTGCAAGATCAGACGCCTCGCCCGTCTCGGGGTTCACGTCAATGATGCGCGGCAGCCGTGCATGCGAGGTGTCAGCGGTGCCACGCAGGGTGGCCGCTGCAGGGCCAGTCGCTGCATTGCCCTGCAAGAGACGCTGCAGCAGTGCGGACGCTTCGGCGAGCCGGCCTTCGCGAGTGAGGCGGGTCGCCTCGAGCATATCCTTCGGGAGCATCGCGTTCATGTCTGGTGCTTTCAATACGCGGAGACAGGCCAGCCTTCCTCGTGTGGGGCTCGCTCTGCACTCCGTCGTGGAATGCCGATGATGGAAACTGTCGGCCGCCGTCCCGATCCGGGGTGGCAGTGGGCGGTGTGCAGCGCACCCCGGGATGATTAGTGGGTGCGGTCGGCCAGGGCGGTTTTTACCGCGGCGCTGGCCTGAAGTGCTCCCAGGACGGAGATTGAGGCAATCGTCGCTCGGGCCAGCTCAGGCGTGACATCCGCCGCAATGCTGGCGAGGCCCAGCACCCGGATGTGGAGCATCTGCCCGGCCGCCTGCGCCGCCTCGAGATCCTCGCGGCTGTAGTGCCGCAGGCCGAGGTCCAGGTTTTTCCGTACCACCGACTGCTTGGCCGCGTCGGCGTGCCGCTCGATCTGGTTGCGGATAGCGGTGCGGATGAAGTCGGTACGATTGGAGTAAAAGCCGTCCTGCACCAGCAGGTCGATGTGGCCGAGGTCGACGTAGCCGAGGTTAATGGTGATCTTTTCGGTGTCGCCGCCGGCCTTGGGCCGCAGCTCGTGTATGTTGCTTGCCATCTCTCAGCCATCCTATGGCCATCCATATGGATGGTAAATGGGATGGCGAGCTGGAGCATTCAAGTAGTGCCATGTGGGCGGCGTCTTACGCTGCCAAGGCGATGGCAAAGCGGCAGTATGGCGGAAAGCCCTTACTTTCCGCACCTTCCACCCGTCCCTGCATGCCGCGACGATGTCACAATGGCGGCCGATTATTTATGATGTGAATCCTGAACCAATGGCGCCGGTCCGCAAGTCGGACTGAGCGTTCAGCCAGAGCACCTTCTCACCGAAGCGGCGGAGGGCTGCCTCCATGGGGCGAGCTTGGTACACGCTGCTGCCGCATAGAGAGTTGCGGCTGGGCCGCCGGGTTGCCCCGGATCACATGTCGAGATCTGGCACCACGTGCACTCGAGTGCACGCGACTTCCCTCCCTTCCCACACTGCTGACCGCCACGGCACCGAGCTTACAGCGACAGGGGCAGTCCTGGCGCAGCCACTCCACCCAGGCCTGGTTTCTCCTTGCATGCCGCGTCAGGCGCTGCTGCTGATCATAGGCGACCTCAGGCTGGTCCTGTCTGAGCCGTGGCCCCTAAAAGGGCGTCACCCAGCCGGCTACTCCGCCTTGATCCCCACGCTTCGCGCGATCTCCCGCCAGGTCGCGAGTTCCGTGTGGATGCGTGCCGCGAAGTCCTGCGGCCCCATGAAATCCGGCACCGCGGCCTGGGTGGCGAGTTTCGCGCGGGTATCGGCGGTGCTGGCGAGTGCCTCCAAGTCCTGTGCCATGCGCGTCACGAGGGCGGGCGATGTTCCGGCCGGAGCCATGATGCCGAACCACACGCCGGAATCCGGCACAGGGCGGCCCAACTCCGCCATGGTCGGCACCTCCGGCAGTTCCGGAGCGCGTTTCGGCCCAAGTATGGCGAGCG
The DNA here is from genome assembly GCA_023390705.1 of Pseudomonadota bacterium. Classification (GTDB taxonomy): domain Bacteria; phylum Pseudomonadota; class Alphaproteobacteria; order Acetobacterales; family Acetobacteraceae; genus JAEWCI01. Next base: position 640 of record JAEWCI010000271.1, on the reverse strand, counting down.
GTCGGATATGCCCCGCCTGATAGGGGCCCACCGCACCCGCCATCCCATGCGCCAGCAGCGGCAAGCGGCCGCCAATCACGTCCTGCATCAAAGGCGCGGTGCCGCGATAGGGCACATGGGTCAGGGAGATGCCGAGCGCCCGGCACAGCGTCTCCCCGCCGAAATGCCCGGTGCCGCCCACGCCGGTGCTGCCATAGGCCAGTGTGCCGGGCTGGGCGCGGGACGCGGCGGCCACCGCCTCCAGGTCGCGCCAGGGTTGATTCGGGGCGCACCAGAAGACATTGGGCGCGGTGCAGAAGGTGCCCACCGGGGCGAAGCTGTCGGGCAGGGTATAGGGCAGGCTGGGATGGACCGCCGCGTTCAGCACGACGGCATTCGAGGCGAAGAAGAGGGTCAGCCCGTCCGGCGCGGCGCGCGCAACCACTTCCGCAGCAACCGAGGAGGAGGCGCCGGCGCGGTTTTCCACCACCACAGTCTGTCCCCAGGCCGCCTGCAGGCCGGCGGCGGCCAGGCGTGCGGAATCCGACGCAAACCAGCCGGTGATTCCGACGCAAGCCAGCCGCTGAATCCAGTCCAAGCCAGCCATCCATTCCGACGCAAGCCAGCCACCCCGGCCCGGGGCTGAGGGGGCGGTCTGCGG
>JAEWCI010000213.1 GCA_023390705.1 Pseudomonadota bacterium | reverse complement strand
CCGTGGCGGCGCCGCAGGGCTGGCGGGATGTCGTGGCGCTCGCCTCCGGCCGCAAGCCGATGCTGCACGCGCATCTGGTGCACAGCGTGCATCCGGTGCGGGTGGCGCCCGGACGCATCGAGATCCGTGTCCACCCGGACGCGCCGCGTGACCTGGCCGCGCAACTTGGTGCCCTGCTGCAGGAGCTGACCGGGCAGCGCTGGACGGTGGCGCTTTCCAATGCCGAGGGCGAGCCGACCCTGGCGGAACAGGGCCGCACCGCCGAGCGGGACCGCCGGGCCGTGGCGGAGAGCCACCCGCTGGTGCAGGCCATCCTGGCGGCCTTTCCGGGCACCAGCATCGAGGCGCTGCGCGACACCGATGCCGACGACTACGGGCTGCCTGCCGTGCAACTGGCGCCGGACGGCACGGAACCCGATACCCTGCCCGAGGATATGCCAGAATTCGCCCCGCCGGACGCGGAGCCGGCGGCGCTGGACGATTTCGACAAGGACCGATAGGCCAAAGCCATGAAGAACCTGAGCCAGATGCTGAAGCAGGCGCAGCAGATGCAGTCGCGCATGCAGGAAATGCAGGCGAAGCTGGAAGCCGCCACCGTGGAGGGCCAGGCCGGCGGCGGCATGGTGAAGGTGACGCTTTCCGGCAAGGGCGACCTGAAGCGCGTCGCCATCGACCCCAGCCTGATGGTCGCCGAGGAACGCGAGGTGCTGGAGGACCTGCTGCTGGCCGCGCATGCCGACGCCAAGCAGAAGGTGGAAGCGGCGATGGCCGAGGAGATGCAGAAGGCCACCGCCGGCCTCAACCTGCCCGGTGGCCTGCCGGGCGGCTTCAAGCTGCCGTTCTGATTTTCGCCGCCGGCGCCTGACGAACTTCTTTCTGCCGCCGGCATCCAGGGCTGGTGTGGCGGCTGGATGCCGGCGGCGAAGACCCAGGCGCCGCCCGGAGGCCGCATGCCCGACGACAACCCCATCGAGCATCTGATCGCGCTGCTGGCCCGCCTGCCCGGCTATGGGCGGCGCAGCGCCCGCCGTGCCGTGCTGAAGATGCTGATGCAGCCGCAGCAGGCCATGCTGCCGCTGGCCGAAGCCCTGCGCGCCGCGGCGGCGGCGGTTTCGCCCTGCCGCATCTGCGGCAACCTGGACGCCATCAATCCCTGCGCCATCTGCCGGGACCCGCAGCGCGACCATGGGCTGATCTGCGTGGTGGAGGGAGTCTCGGATCTCTGGGCCCTGGAACGCGCCCATGCGCATCGCGGGCTCTATCATGTGCTGGGCGGCACGCTCTCGGCGCTCGGCGGGGTGGGGCCGGAGGACCTGGCGGTGCAGCCGCTGCTCGCGCGCATCGAGGAAGGCGGGGTGGAGGAGGTGATCCTGGCCCTGCCCGCCACGGTGGAAGGCGCCACGACCGCGCATTACCTGACGGACCGTCTCGCCCCGACAGCCGTGGCCGTCACCCGCCTCGCCCAGGGCGTGCCGATCGGCGGGGCGCTGGACGTGCTGGACGAGGGCACGCTGGCGGCGGCGCTGAAGGCCCGGCGGGCGGTCTGATCCACCTGGGGTTGACGGCTGGACGACCCCACCGGGGGCGCGCTACTGGCAGTTGCACAGCCTGAGGAAGCCACCATGTCCCTGTTCGGCGCCGACCCGCAAGCCCTGCAGCAGCAGATCGAGCGCCTGGAACAGAAGCTGGATCATGTGGCGCGGCGGCAGGAGGAGATCCTGGCCTGGCTCGGCGCCCGGCTGAACCGGGTGCTGGAGTCCCAGAACGCCTATCTGGGCGACCACACCGCCCTGACCTTCCTGGAAACCGGCCAGCGCATCTATGTGGATACGCGGGATGTCGGCATCGGCTCCCACCTGCTGACCTTCGGGCGATGGGAGACGAACTACACCTCGGTGTTCCGGCGGCTGATCCGGCCGGGGCAGACCGTGTTCGACCTGGGCGCCAATCATGGCGTCTATACCTTGCTCGGCGCGGCGGCGACCGGACCGGGCGGCCAGGTCCACGCCTTCGAGGCCAATCCGCGGCTGGCGAAGCTCACGGAACTCTCCGCCGCCATCAACGGCTATGGCGGCTTCGTCAGCGTGCATCATCTTGCGGTGGGCGAAGCCGAGGGCGTCGCCCGGCTGGTCTTCGACCATGGCTGGTCCGGCGGCGGTTCGCTGTTCCGCGGCGATGTCCAGGAAGGCGGCGCGAATGAGGGCGTGGCCTGCCGGGTAGCGGCGCTGGACGCGCTGTTCCCCGACCCGGGCTTCCAGGTGCATGTCCTCAAGATGGATATCGAAGGCGCGGAAGGCCGCGCCCTGGCGGGCATGCCCAGGCTGCTGGAGCGTTCCCGCGACATCCGGCTGATGCTGGAATTCGCCCCGGAGATGCTGGCGGCGAGCGGCGTACCGGCGCCGCAGGTGGCGGAATTCCTTGCCGCCCGTGGCTTCCGCGCCTGGTCCATCGGCGCGGATTCCGCGCTGACGCCGGTGGAATGGGCAATGCTGGCGGCAACCGAACGCGGCGTGCAGAATATCCTCGTCAGCCGCGACGAGCCATTCTGAACAAGGAAAGGGCCGACCCGAAGGGGCCGGCCCCCTGTAGTCTTGCCGGTCCTTACCGGTCCGGGTCGGTGGCGTCGCGCACCGTGTCCTTGGCGCCGCCGACGGCATTCTGCACCTTGCCCGCGGCCTTCTCGGCCTTGCCTTCGGCCTCGGTCTTGGCATCGCCGGTGACCTTGCCGAAGCCTTCCTTCACGGCGCCCTTCACCTGCTTCGCGGCGCCTTCGATGCGGTCCTTGTCCATAACTCTTCCTCCGCTGCCATCGCGGGTCGCGTTGGCTTCCGAAGGGAAACGCCCGGCAGGCGCCGCGGGTTGCCCTCAGCCGCCGGCGCTGGCGATGGCGGCTTCCACCGCATCACCGAACCGTTCGACGATCATTTCCACCTGCTCCGCCGTGACGATGTAGGGCGGCGCCAGGATGACATGGTCACCCTGGCGGCCATCGATGGTGCCACCCATGGGGTAGCAGGCCAGGCCGCGCGCGAAGGCTTCCTGCTTCACCCGTTCGTTCAGCTTCAACGCCGGGTCGAACACGGCCTTGCTGCCGCGGTCCCGCACCAGTTCCACGGCCCAGAACAGGCCACGGCCGCGGATGTCGCCGACATGGCGGTGATTGCCCAGCCGTTCGGTCAGGCGGGCTTCCAGCAGGGCGCCCATGGCCTGCACGTTCCCCAGCAGCTTCTCCTCGCGGATCACCTCCTGCACCGCCACGGCGGCGGCGCAGGCCACGGGATGCGCCTGGTAGGTATGGCCGTGCATGAAGGCGCCGCTGCCGGCGGCGAGCCCCTCGATCACCCGGCCGGAAACCAGGATGCCGCCGATCGGCTGGTAGCCGCCGCCCAGCCCCTTCGCCACCACCTGGATATCGGGCGCGATGCCCTCCGCTTCCCAGGCATGCATGGTGCCGCAGCGGCCGACGCCGCTCATCACCTCATCCAGGATGAGCAGCGCGCCGTGGCGGTCGCAGATCTCCCGCACCGCCCTGAAATAGCCGGGCAGCGCGGTGACGCAGCCCAGCGTGGCGCCCACCACCGTCTCCGCCATGAAGGCGATGACGTTCTGCGGGCCGAGGCGCTGGAATTCCGCCTCCAGCTCCGCCGCCAGCCGCGCCACGTAGTCGGCGTCCGTCTCGTCGTCCCGCCGGTCGCGATAGGCGTAGCAGGGCGAGACATGGCTGAAGGCGGGCGAGAGGATGGGCTGGTAGGGCGCCCGCCGCATGGCGTTGCCGCCGGCCGAAAGCGCGCCGAGCGTGTTGCCGTGGTAGCTCTGCCGCCGGGCGATGAATTTCGTGCGCTGTGGCTGGCCGGTTTCCAGGAAATACTGCCGCGCCATCTTGATGGCGGCCTCGTTCCCCTCGCTGCCGGAGGAGCAGAAATAGGCATGGGTCAGCCCGCCCGGGGCGTGGCCGACCATGATGTCCGCCAGGCGCTCCGCGCTCTCGCAACTGAACAGCGCGGTATGGGCGTAGCAGAGCTTGTCTATCTGCGCCTTCATGGCGGCGATGACGCGCGGATGGCCATGGCCGAGGCAGGCCACCGCCGCGCCGCCGGAGCCATCGATGATGGTGTGGCCATCGGCATCGTGCAGCCATATGCCCTCGCCCCTGGTGGCGACGGGCGGATCGGCGCGCAGGCTGCGATGGACGAGATGGGACATGGCGTGGACTCCCCGGATGCGGCGCAGGCCAGGGTTCCACGTCCCGGGGCATCAGTCGAGCAGCCAGCCGAGCGCCCGGCGCAGCCTTGCCGCGCCGTCATGGTCGAAGAAGGCGCCATGGGCGAAGATCACCCGCTGCGGGTCCAGTTCCAGCAGCCGTGCCACCGTGTCGCGGTTCCGCGCGCGACGGCGGTTGAGGATCAGGCGCAGATAGGCCGGCGTATTGCCCTCCGGCGTCACCGAGCCGACCGCGCCGGCCAGCAGCCGCGTGCCGAGCGGCAGGCGATCCGGCTCCATGGCCTGCACGATATCGGTCAGCACCAGGGTCCGGCTGGGGTGATGGTGGAAGGCCACCTCGGTGAAGCCGGGGCCGCGGAAGACGGCATGTTCCAGCTCCCCCTCCCAGTCCGGCGGCGCCGGTTCGTCCAGCACGCCGGCCAGGCCCAGCTCCACCCCCTGGCCGCGGGCGCGGTCCAGCACCCCCGGCGCGGTCCAGAGCTTCGCCTCCGGCACCGCCTTGCGCCAGGGCGAGACATGCGTCCAATGCGCCGTATCCGGCGCGACCAGGTGGCGGATCGGCCCCAGCGCCGTGACCGCGGCCTGCAGGGCCGGGGTATGGCGCACCGGCGAATGCAGCCACAGCCCGCCGTCGCGCAGCCGCAGCACCGTCATGCGTATGGGCAGTTGCAGGCCCAGCACCTTCTGCGGGCCGCTGTCCACCACCCAGACCCCTTCCGTAACCGATTTCGGCACATCCAGCGGCGGGTAGGTGGCGTCATGGCTCACGGCCGTCTCCTCTCCGGGGACTGCGATTCACCGCCTCGGCGCTTCGGCCTCGGGCGATCGCAGTCTAGGGCGGTGTCAGCACCCCCACCGTGGCGCCCGTCAGGCAGCAGGCGATGGCGGCGGCGACCAGGCTGGGAAGACCCAAACGGATGATCTCCGCCCGGCGTTCCGGGCACATCGCCGCCATCCCGGTCACCATGATCCCGAGCGAGCCGAAATTGGTGAAGCCGCACAGCGCATAGGTCAGGATCAGCCGGGTCCGCTCGGCCAGCGCCGCGCCGCCGCCGGCCAATTCCAGGTAGCTGACGAATTCATTGATCACCACCTTCACGCCCAGGGATTGCGCCACCCTGGCGCATTCCTCGGCCGGCACGCCCATGGCCCAGGCCAGCGGCCAGAACACCCAGCCGGCGACGGATTGCAGGGTGAGGCCGGTCAGCGGCTGCAGCACCTGGTTGCCCAGCGCTACCAGGGCGACGAAGACGATCAGCGAGGCCATGATGCCGAGCAGCAATTGCAACCCATCCGCGGTGCCGCGCAGGATGGCGTCCATGGTGCCGTCATAGAGGCGCGGCGCCGGGCCTTCTGGTGGCGCGCCCCGGCCGGCGCCGTTCTCCGGCCGCATCAGCAGCGCGGCCAGGATGGCGGCGGGGGCGGAGATCAGGCTGGCGGTCAGCAATTGCCCGGCGGCGTCCGGCACCACCGGGGCGATCATCAGCGCATAGACCACCAGCATGTTGCCGCTGATGGTCGCCAGCCCCGCCACCATCACCACGAAAAGCTCGGCGCGTGAAAGCCCGGCCAGCCAGGGGCGGATGAGGAGCGGCGCCTCCACCATGCCGACGAAGACATTGGCGGCGACCGAGAGGTTGCAGGCGCCGGAAAGGCCGAACAGCCGGCGCAGCCCGCGCGCCAGCAATTCCACCACCGCCGGCAGCACGCGCCAGTGGTACAGCACGGCGGAAAGCGCCCCCACCACCAGCACCAGCGGCAGCGCCTGGAAGAACAGGATGAAGCTGCCGCCCGGCACGGTTTCCGCATAGGGCAGCGGCCCGCCGCCGAGATGCCCGAAGACCAGCGCGGTGCCGGCCCGCGTGGCCCGCGCCAGCGCCTCCACCACATCGCCCGCCCGGGCGAAGCCGGCGCGGATGGGTGG
>JAEWCI010000300.1 GCA_023390705.1 Pseudomonadota bacterium | reverse complement strand
GCCTTCATGTGCAGCCGCAGCCCTGGGAATTCGCGGGGGAGTATTTGGCCGGATCACCGGCACAGCTTCACCGCCACTGAAGGCGATGCCACTCTCCCGGCGAACAGGCAGGAGGAAGCCATGGCGCGGTTCGGTGGCAAGGTGGTGCTGATCTCGGGCGGCGCCCGCGGCCAGGGGGCGGCGGAAGCGCGCATGCTGGTGGCCGAGGGCGCGAAGGTCGTGCTTGGCGACGTGCTGGAGGATGAGGGCGCGGCGCTGGCGCGCGAACTTGGCCCCGCCGCGGTCTTCCTGCGCCAGGACGTGACCCGCGCGGAGGACTGGGCCGGCGCCGTGGCGGCGGCCGAGACGCTGGGCGGGCTGCACGGGCTGGTCAACAATGCCGGCATCTATGTCCCGAAGCCGCTGATGCAGACCGATGCCGAATTGTTCGAGCGCCACATGCGGGTGAACCAGCTTGGCTGCTTTCTCGGCATGCAGGCGGTGGTGCCGGCGATGGAACGCGCCGGCGGCGGCTCCATCGTCAACATCTCCTCCACCGCCGGACTGCGCGGCTCGCCCGGCGCCATCGCCTACAGCGCGACGAAATGGGCGTTGCGTGGCATGACCAAGGCGGCGGCGCTGGACCTGGCGCCGCGCAACATCCGGGTGAACTCCGTGCATCCCGGGCCGATCGCCACGCCGATGCTGGATGTGCGCACGCCGGAGGAGAACGAGCGCCGGCTGCTGGGCGTGCCGCTGCGCCGCCAGGGCACGGCGGAGGAAGTGGCGAAGCTGGTGCTCTACCTGCTCTCCGACGACAGCGCCTACATGACGGGTTCGGAACTGGCCATAGACGGCGGCGCTTCCCTGTAGCGGCCCGGATCATGACTGGCGCATCCATCTGCACCGGTCATGATCCGGCTTTCCGTCCTGTCGCGTAATTCGCGCTTTCCGGCGAACCGTCTCGAGCGATCACGCTCAGATCTGTCTTGCCGCGTGATTCACGCTTTTCGGCGGACCGCCTCAAGCGATCACGCTACGGCGTCAGGCAGGCGGCGTTGAGGATGCCCACCGCGATGGCCACTGCCGCCCCCATCACCGCATAGGACATCTCGCTGCGCAGCATCGCCTCCCGCCAGCCGGGCAGCAGCACGCGCTCCACCAGGGTGAAGGCGATGGCCTGCGCCAGCAGCGCCACCACGGACCACACCACCGCATCCAGCAGGTTGGCGGAATGCGAGACGGCCGAGCCGATCGGCAGCGCGAAGCCGATGATGGCCCCGCCCAGCGCGACCGCGGCGCAGGCATTGCCCTGGCGGATCAGCGCCAATTCGTTGTGCGGGGTGAAGCGCACATAGGCGAATACGGAAAGCGCCAGCAGCACCAGGCCGGCGATGAAGTGGGAGAGGAAGCCCGGCAGGGCGGCAAGGCTGCTCACTGCGTGTTGCCTCCGCGCTGCCGCGGAACGGCGGCCTCGATCGCCGGCCCGTGCTCCGCGCCCTGGGCTTCGCCGCAATCGCGGTGGCGCGCGGAAGCGTGTCCGGCCGGCTGCGCGGGCCGCAAGTCGGGTTTCTCGCAGGTCGGCTTCATGGCTTGGTCACGGTCTCCGGGGTGAAGAAATGCGGCAGGAAGCGGCTGGCATCGGTGGTGATGGGGCCGGCATCCACGCCGATGCCCAGGCCGTGCGGCGCCCCGGCGATCACCCAGCTGCCCAGCACCGGGTAGCGGCCCTCGAAGCAGGGCAACTCCGCCCATTGCTGCCAGACGCGCGGCTGGTTGCCGTAGGGGCCGGGCGTGTCGATCCCCGGCGCGGTGATGTTCGCCCCTTCCCGCCCCCAGAAGGGCTTGCCGATCTCCCGCCCGCCGGTGCGGCCGGGTTCCAGGAAGGCCGGCAGCAGGTTGGGGTGGCCGGGAAAAAGCTGCCAGAGCAGCGCGAGGAAGCCCTTGTTGGCCGGGATCATCCGCCAGGCAGGCTCGACCCAGCGCGTCGCCGCCTTGCCGACATGCGCGCCGAAGGGTTCGGCCAGCAGCCAGTCCCAGGGGTAGAGCTTGAACAGCGCGGTGATCGGCTGTTCCTCCTGGTCGCGGAAGCCGCTGCCGTCCCAGCCGATCCCGGCCATTTCCAGGAAGGGCGCGGTGAGCCCGGCCTGAATCGCGGTGTCGCGCAGGTAGTCCACCGTGCCGCGATCCTCGGCCGAGCCGCCGGCGCAGGCGAAATGCACCACAGGCGGCAGGCGCATCCCCGGCCAGGCGGCGATCAGCGCCTCATGGAGCGAGTTGAACTGGTCCTCCGCCGGGAAGGCACAGGCCAGCCATTCCCACTGCACCACAGCGGCCTCGTAGAGCGCGGTCGGGGTCTCGGCATTATATTCCAGCAGCAAGGGCGGGCCGCTGCCGTCCCAGCGCAAATCCATCCGGCCGTAGATGCTCGGCTCCTGCCGCTCCCAGGAGCGCTTCGCCAGGGTCCAGGCGGCTTGGGGGATGCGGAGTTCCGCGCGGCGGTTCCAGCGGATGGCATGCTCCACCCCCTGCCGCACCAGCGCCTCCAGCGCCGCCGTGGCCTCCTCCAGCGCGTCCACCTCGGCGGCGGTGAAGCGGTAGCAGGCGGTCTCGTCCCAATAGGGGTGGCCGTCGATCTCGGCAAAGGCGAAGCCCAGGCGGCGCGCCCGCTCCCGCCAGTCCGGCCGTGGCTCCAGCGCCATCCGCCGCATTGCCGCCTAGCCGCCCACGGCATGCGCGCTGCCGCCGAAGCCGCCCCGCGCGCTGCTGCTGGAACCGAACCAGGAGCGGCCCGAGGAGGACGACCCGCTCCGCGAGGAGGACGAGGAGGACCGCGCGCAGACCTGCTCGGCATCCGGCCGGCCAGCGGCCCGCGCCTCCTGGCATTCGGCCGAGGAACCGCCGCAGGTGGAAAGGCCCAGCGCCACGGCGGTGCCGGTCATCAGCACCAGGCTCACCTGGGTTGCGCGTCTCATGACGACAGCGTAACCCGAGGCTGCGTTGACGGGGAACACCTTCCGGCCGCAGGCTGGCGGCAACGCAGGAAGTCCAGCCATGTCCGAAGCCAGCACGGCCGCCGCCCCGGCGCCGCAGGGCAGGGATGCCCGGATCATCGCCCTGATCGGCACCGGCCATTTCCTCTCGCATTTCTACATGCTCTGCCTGCCGCCGCTGTTCCTGCAGTGGCGCGAGGAATTCGGCGTGCCCTATGCCGTGCTCGGCCTTTCGGTGGCGCTGATGAGCGCGACCACCGCGGCCCTACAGACCCCGGTGGGCTTCTGGGTGGACCGCTGGGGCGCGCGCCCCTTCCTGGTGGGCGGCACGCTGCTGATGGCGCTGTCCATCGCCGCCATGGCCTTCGCTCCGGGCTACTGGATGATCCTGGCGCTGGCCATCCTTTCGGGCATCGGCAACAGCGTGATCCATCCGGCGGACTACGCCATCCTGGCCGGCAGCGTGCGGCCGGAATTCATGGGCCGCGCCTTCGCCCTGCACACCTTCACCGGCAATCTCGGCTTCGCCGGCGCGCCGCTGGCCGTGGGCCTGCTGCTGGCGGTGATGGGCTGGCGGGACGTGCTGCTGCTGATCGGGCTGCTCGGCCTGCCGGTGGTGGGTGCCATCCTGTGGCAGAGCCGCGTGCTGCAGGACCAGGCCAAGCCGAAATCCGCCAAGGGCGGGCCGAGCGGGCGGGAATTGCTGCTCTCCCGTCCCATCCTGCTGTTCTTCGCCTTCTTCCTGCTCTCCTCCATGGCCGGCAGCGGGGTGCAGAGCTTCATCATCGCGGTGCTCGGCCAGCTCTGGGGCACGCCGGTCGCGGTCGCCTCGGCGGTGCTCACCGGCTACACGGTGGGCGCCACCTGCGGCACGCTGGTCGGCGGCTGGGTGGCGGACCGGTCCCGCCGCAACCTGTTCGGCTTTGTCGCCATGCTGACGCTGGGCGCCATGGCGCTGCTGCTGCTGCTCGGCCTGGTGCGGTTGCCGGAACTGCTGCTGCCGGTGGTGGGCTTCGCCGGCGGGCTCTGCCTTGGCACCTCGCGCACGCCGCGCGATGTCATGCTGAAGGACGCCTCGCCGCCCGGGCAGGTCGGCAAGGTGTTCGGCTTCGTCTCGGCCGGGCTGCCGCTGGGTTCGGCCATTACCCCGGTGCCCATGGGGTTCCTGATCGACATGGGCTACCCGCATCTGGTGCTGCCCGTCGTGGCGGTGCTGCTCGGGCTTTCGCTGCTCTGCGCGGGCGGCACACGGGGAGAGCGGGCGCGGGTGGCGCGGCCGGCGGCGGCGGAGTAGACGCGGCGCCACACCCCACCAAGGACCACGGCCAGGGATGCAGCCGCTCGACCGTTTCCTGCTCTGGGCCGACCCGGTCGCCATCGCGGTCTTCGCCGCTTCCGGCGCGCTGGTGGCCAGCCGCAAGCAATTGGACCCGGTCGGCTTCATGCTGATCGCGACCGTCACCGGCCTCGGCGGCGGCACGGTGCGGGACCTGCTGCTGGGCCGCACCCCGGTGTTCTGGCTGGGGGCGCCCCTGCTGCTGGCGGTGTGCTGTGGCGTCGCGCTGCTGGTCTTCCTTACCGCGCACCGGCTGGAATCGCGCTTCCAGGCGCTGCTCTGGGCGGATGCGCTGGGCCTCGCCCTCTATGCCGTGGTGGGGGCGGAGGTGGCGCTGGTGGCCGGCGCCGACCCCTGGGCGGCGGTGCTGCTCGGCACCATCACCGCGACCTTCGGCGGCATGTTGCGCGACGTGATCTGCGCCGAACTGCCGCTGATCCTGCGGCGCGAGATCTACGCCACGGCGGCCGCGGCGGGGGCGATGCTCTTCGTCGGCCTGCGGGCCGCCGGCACCGGGCGGGATGCGGCGATGGCCGCCGGAATGGCGCTGGGCTTCGTCATCCGCGCCGCCGCCATCAGCCGCGGCTGGTCACTGCCGGCCTACAAGCCGCGGCCGGCGCGCGACTACCCGGACAAGCGCTAGGCGGAACCTCCGCCCGGCGCCCCGTGCCGCGGAACGGCGAGGCTCCCGGCCTGGTACTGCCAGCGGCATGGCTTCCGGCCTATGCGCCGCCGCAGCGGCCGGCACAGGCCGCGCGAAGGACCAGGGAGACCTCACCGATGCAACGCCGCCACCTCATCGGGCTTGCCGCGGGCTGCCTTGCCCTGCCGGCCGCCGCAGGCGCCCAAGGCCCATGGCCGGAGAGGCCGATCCGGGTGGTGGTGCCCTTTCCGCCCGGCGGCGCGACCGATCTCTGGGCCCGCCTCGTCACCGAACCCATGGCGGCGGCGCTGGGCCAGCCCTTCGTCATCGAGAACCGCGCCGGCGCCGGCGGCATGATCGGCACGGAGGCGGTGGCCCGGGCGGTGCCGGACGGCCACACCCTGCTCTTCACCATCGCCAGCTTCGTCCAGAGCCCGGTGGTGTTCCGCCGCTGGCCCTATCAGCCGCTGGAGGATTTCGCGCCGATCGGCCGCATGGGCACCACGCCGCTGCCCTTCTGCGTGCGCGCCGAGGTGCCGGCCCGCAGCCTGGCGGAATTCGTCGCCTGGGCGAAGGGCAGGGACCTTGCCTACGGCACCTATTCACCCGGTTCCTCGGGCCATGCCTTCGCCCAGCTTCTCTCCGACGTGGCCGGGCTGAACATGACCCCGGTGCACTACCGCGGGGAGGCGCCGATGCTGGCCGATGTTCTGGGCGGGCGGGTGAGCTGCGCCTTCCACAGCATGACCGGCTCCGGCGAGCATATCCGCAGCGGCAGGCTGCGCGCCCTGGCCACGCTGGGGCGCGCCGGCATCCCCTCCATGCCGCAGGTGCCCAGCTTCGTCAGCCTCGGCTACCCGGAAGCCTTTGGCATTTCCGGTTTCGTCGTCATGCTGGCGCCGGCGCGCGTTCCGCCGCCGGTGCTGGCGCGGCTGGCCGCCGCCTTCCGCGATGCCATGGCGCGGCCCGATGTGCTGCGCCGGCTGGCGGAGCTGGACACCATCGCCGCCTGGCTGGGGCCGGAGGATTTCCGCACGGACATCGCCACCTACATGCGCTTCTGGTCGGAACTGGTGACGCGCATGAATCTCAGCGCGGAAGGCTGACCGTTCCCATCGGCTGGCCTAAAGTCGCCGCAGGCAGCGCCGCCAGGGCGTTGCAACATGGGAGAATACGTCATGCAGCGACGCCGATTGCTCGGCCTCGCGGCCGGGGCCGGCCTGGCCCTGCCCGTCCTCGCCCGCGCCCAGGGTGGCGCCGGCAGCTACCCGGACCGCCCGGTGCGGTTCATCGTGCCCTTCCCCGCCGGCGGCGGCACCGATACCTGGGCGCGCATCTGCGCCGAGGCGATGCAGCCGGAACTCGGCCAGAGCATCGTCATCGACAACCGCGGCGGCGCCGGCGGGCTGGTGGGCACGGAAGCCGCGGCCAAGGCGGTGCCGGACGGCTACACCCTGCTCTTCACCATCACCACCCATATCCAGTCGCCGGTGGTGATGCGCCGCTTCCCCTATGACCCGGTTAAGGATTTCGCGCCGATCGGCAGGCTCGGCACCACCAGCATCACCTTCATGATCGGGCCGAAGGTGCCGGCCGAGATCACCACCTGGCAGCAATTCGCCGAATGGGGCAAGGGCAAGGATCTCTCCTTCGGCTCCTATGCCTCCGGCTCCACCGGCCATGCCTTCGCCTTGCTGCTGGCCGAGGAAGCCGGGCTGAAGATGGAGCATGTGGCCTATCGCGGCGAGACGCCGATGCTGCAGGACATGCTGGCCGGGCAGATCCATGGCGGCTTCCATTCCATGGCCGCGGCCGGGGAGATGGTGAAGGCCGGGCGGCTGCGGCCGCTGGCCACCGCCGGGGAGCGCCGCATCCCGGCGCTGGGCAACACGCCGCTGCTGAAGGACCTGGGCTTCTCGCAACGCTTCAGCTTCTCCGGCTTCTCCGGCCTGCTGGCGCCGGCGCGCACGCCGCAGCCCATCCTGGACAAGCTCGTGGAGGTGTTCCGCATCGGCGCCCACAAGCCGGAGACGCATCGCCGCCTGCTGGCGGTGGACACCGTGCCCAGCTACCAGGACCCCGCCACCTTCAAGGCGCAGATCGAACGCAACCTGCGCGAATGGACGGAGATCGCCACCCGGCTGAACCTGACGGTGGAGGGGTAGAGCAGATCGCGGATGGGCGTGAACGCCCGCAAGCGTGAATCTGCCCGGCAAACAGTTCCCTACGGCGGATTGGTGTTCAATTCGGAACGCAATCCGCTGTAGCACCTTCCGGGATGCGGGACGGTGGCCCGGCATCCCGCAGGCCGGCGGCCCACGGTTCCCGGAGGCATGGGCCGGAGCAGGTAACGGCCTCAGGCCCGTGGAAGATAGAGGTGCACCGCGGTGCCGACGGAAATCTCGCTTTCGATCTGCATATGACCGCCAAGCTCCCGCACGAAGCCATGGACCTGCGCGAGCCCAATGCCGGTCCCGTGCTCGCCCTTGGTCGTGAAGAAGGGCTCGAGTGCGCGCCGGCGTACCTCCGGTGTCATGCCAAGGTCATCGTCGCGCACCGTGACGCAAACGAACCGCCCGGGATCGAGCCAATGGCCATCGCAGGACATGGCTGCCTCATCGCAATTCCTCGTGGAGATCCGGATTACCCCCTGGCCGGGCCGGCCGGGTGGCAATGCGTCACGGGCGTTCACGACAAGGTTCAGGATCGCGGCGTCCAGGTGGGCAGGATCCGCGCGGCATCGCTGCAGATCCGCCGCCAGCGCCAATTCGATCCGGGCCTTCGGGGCGGCAGCGCTGCGCAGCAACGTCTCCATGCTGGTCAGCAGGGCGTTGATGTCCACCTCCTGCACCCGCATCTCCTGCGGCCGCGCTATGCCGAGGAGCCGGGCCACCTGGCTCTTGCCGCGCTCCAGGGCGGCGACACCCTGCTTGACGACTTCCCTCGCGCGCGCGTCCTCCGATGAGCGGTTGCCAAGCAGCCGCAATGCGGAGGACATGACCTGGAGGAGGTTTCCGAAGTCGTGCGCCACGCCGCCGGTGAGGCGCCCCAGCGCCTCGAGCTTCGCGGCCTCCGCCAGTCGCGCCTGTGCCGCTGCTTCCCGCCGCCCGTAACGTACCGCGAGCCATAGCGAGAGCGCCGCAAGAGCAACGGAGAACACCGTCGCGACCGTGGCGGCCACCACGCCCCGCCACCAGGAAGCCAGCACGCGTTCCTGGGACAGGCCGACCAGCACGACCAGGGGCTGCCCGTCGATCGCGTGATAACCGAAGATCCGCGTCCTGCCGTCGATCCCACTGGCAGTCTGGAAACTCCCGCTCCCCGCGCGCGCGAGCCCCCTGACCAGCAGGCCGTGGTCATCGCCGGGGGCGAGCGGCTGCCCGATCCGGGTATCCGCCCGCGGCTGCCGCGCGACGAGGAGGCCATCGGGCGTCGCCAGGGTGATCACGTCGCCGGCCTCAAGGCCCAGATCCTGGTAGAAACCCTCGAAGTAGCGGACATCCACGGCGGCCGCAGCCACGCCGGCAAAGGCACCTTCCGGGGTCTCCACCCGCCGTGACAGGCCGATGAACCAGTGGTTGACCGACCGGCTGACGGCCGGCCGCCCGATGAACAAGCCTCGGTCCGGACCCTGGATATGCGCCTTGAAGTAGTCGCGGTCGGCCAGGTTCCGCCGGGGCGTATCGCGATCGCTGTCCTGGACGATGAAGCCGTCGGTGCCGATCACGAATAGCGCGCGGACCGCGGGCACATGCCCGGTCAGCCGCCGCAGGGAGTTCTCGAAGGCGGGATCGTGCTCGGGAAGGCCGGGCTCGCGCCGCATGGCCTCGGCGACGCCGAGCAAAGCGAGGTCGGCCGCCTGCAGCATGCTGGCGGTCTGCTCCTGCAGCACGTAGGCGAGCGTCGTCGCTTCCCGATGCGCTGCCTCCAGGCGACGGGTCCGGTCGTGCCACAGGCCTGCGCCGACAACGGCGACGACCAGCATGCAGATGCCGACAACGACGACAACGAGGCTGCGGCGCGACGGGATGGCATCGGCACGGCGCGTCCCGACCGGAACGGGGCGGGCCTGGTCGGTGGAACCGCCCCCTGGGCCGCGCCGCGGTTGTTCCAAGTCCTCTCCGGAGACTACCCGTCCCGCCATCCATGCTCCTTCGAGCCAAAAGCGTCGCCCCAGCCTCGTGCTCGATCCCATTAAGACACCAGCAGGGGAGCGCGTGTATCGACCGGTTGCCGGAAGCCCTGCGTCGTAAACCGATTGTGTTGCAGGCTTCGGTGCGCGGCCGCTTCCCTGCAGGAGCCGCCGTGGAGTGACCGGGTCCGGGCATCCCAACCGTCACGTTCCGGCAGACCGGGCGTGCCGGCGCGGGAGCGCCGGACGCATGGCGATCCGCTCCCTGCGGGCGGAAGGGTTTGTCGCCCACCGGGCCATCTGGAATAGTTCCGGCAGGGAGGAACCAACCAATGCCCAGGATCGAACGCCGTGGCCTGCTGGCCGGCCTTGCCACCCTGCCCCTTGCCACGCCCGGGCTTTCGCCCGCCCAGGCGCGGCCGATCCAGATCGGCCTGCTGAGCGACATGAGCGGCCCGTTCAAGGATGTCGGTGGCCCCGGCAACCGGGTGGCGGCGGAACTGGCCATCCAGGATTTCGGCGGCAGCGTGCTCGGCCGCCCCGTCACGGTGCGCCAGGCGGACAACCAGAACCGCGCCGATGTCGCCGGCGCCCTGGCGCGCGAATGGCTCGATGGCGGGGTGGAGGCACTGGCCGATGGCGCCGCCTCCTCCTCCGGCCTGGCGATGCAGGAGGTCTGCCGCGAGAAGAAGCGCATCTACATCATCACCGGCCCGGCGACTTCCGACATGACCGGGGCGAAATGCTCGCCCTACGGCATGCATTTCGGCTTCGACACCTACGCCCTGGCGCATGGCACCGGCACGGCGCTGACCAAGTCCGGCGGCAACAGCTGGTTCTTCATCACCTCCGACTACGCCTTCGGCCACGCCCTGGAACGGGACACCATGAACGCCGTGCGGGCCAATGGCGGGCAGGTGCTGGGCGCGGTGCGGGCGCCGCTGAACAACGCCGATTTCTCCAGCTTCCTGATCCAGGCCCGCGCCTCGCGGGCCAAGGTGGTGGGCCTGGCGCTGGCGGGGGTGGACCTGCAGAACTGCATCAAGCAGGCCAGCGAATTCGGCCTGACACGGGGCGGCGCGCAGATGGCCACGCTGCTGGTGCAGGTGACGGACATCGTCGCGCTGGGCCACAAGACCTGCGAGGGCATGGTCTTCACCGACAGCTTCTACTGGGACCAGAGCGAAACCACCCGCGCCTGGTCGCAACGCTACATGCAGCGCATGCCGACGCCGCCCGGGCTGCAGCACGCCGCCATGTACACCGGCGTGACGCATTGGCTGAAGGCGGTGAAGGAGGTGGGCTCGACGGATGCCGATGCGGTGGCGGCGAAGATGAAGGCCACGCCGGTGAACGACATGTACAACGACAATGTCCGCCTGCGGGAGGACGGCCGCTGCCTGCACGTGATGAATCTCTGGCAGGTGAAGCCGGAAGCCGAGGCGCGCTACCGCTACGATTTCTGCAGGCTCATCACCCGCATCCCGCCGGAGGAAGCCTGGCGCCCGCTGAGCGAGGGCGGCTGCCCGCTGGTGCGGACCTGAGCGCAGTCGCCCGAGGCGGAACTGCCGAGGGCGCAAAGCGCCCGGCCAAGCCGGCCCCTGATCGCCCTGGCGGCCGCCTGGCGGCCGGGAACTGAACGGAGCCGCTCCTCCGTCGGCAGGTAGATAGGCAAGGCTGCCCCGCAGGTGCGGACCCCGCCGCCTCCGGCTATGCTGGATGGATGGCCGCCCGCCGCAGCCCCCCCGGCACCGCCCCCGACCTGTTC
>JAEWCI010000093.1 GCA_023390705.1 Pseudomonadota bacterium | reverse complement strand
CCACAAGGTGCGGATCCTCGACTCGGCTCTCGTGTCGGCGGCGGTCCTCTCCGAGCGCTACATCACCGACCGCTTCCTGCCCGACAAGGCGATCGACCTGGTCGACGAGGCGGCGGCGCGGCTGCGGATGGAGATCACGTCGATGCCGGCCGAGCTCGATGAAGTCCAGCGGCGGATCATGCAGCTGGAGATCGAGCGTGAGGCGCTGAAGAAGGAGGACGACCCTGCTTCCCAGGACCGGCTGGCCAGGCTGGAGAAGGAGCTGGCCGAGCTTGATGAGCGCTCGCGTGAGATGACGCAGCGTTGGGAGGCGGAGAAGGGCAAGGTCGTCGAGACCAAGAAGGCGAAGGAGGAGCTGGACAAGGCCCGTACCGAACTGGAACTGGCGGAGCGCAAGGGCGACTATGCCCGTGCCGGTGAGCTGAAATACGGCGTCATTCCGGACCTCGAAAAGCAGATCGCCTCGGCCGGCGACGGCGACTCGCGGCTGGTGAACGAGGCGGTGACCGAGGAGGGCATCGCCGCGGTGGTCAGCCGCTGGACCGGCATCCCGGTGGAGAAGATGCTGGAGGGCGAGCGCGCCAAGCTCATCCGCATGGAGGACCAGCTCCGCCAGCGCGTGGTCGGCCAGGAGGAGGCGCTGGAGGCGGTCTCCAAGGCGGTGCGGCGCGCCCGCGCCGGGCTGCAGGACCCGAACCGGCCGATCGGCAGCTTCCTGTTCCTTGGCCCGACCGGCGTCGGCAAGACGGAACTGGTGAAGTCGCTGGCCGCCTTCCTGTTCGACGACGAACGGGCGATGACGCGCATCGACATGTCGGAATACATGGAGAAGCACGCCGTCTCCCGCCTCATCGGCGCGCCTCCGGGCTATGTCGGCTATGACGAGGGCGGTGCGCTGACCGAGGCGATCCGGCGCCGGCCCTATCAGGTGATCCTGTTCGACGAGGTCGAGAAGGCGCACGAGGATGTCTTCAACGTGCTGCTGCAGGTCCTTGACGACGGGCGGCTGACGGATGGCCAGGGCCGCACGGTGGATTTCCGCAACACCATCATCGTGCTGACCAGCAACCTCGGTTCGCAGGCCATCGCGGAGTTGCCGGAGAGCGCCGATATCGAGGCGGCGCGGCCAGCGGTGATGCGGGCGGTGCGCGACCGCTTCCGGCCGGAATTCCTCAACCGGCTGGATGAGATCGTGCTGTTCCGCCGCCTGGCGCGCAGCGACATGGCGGCCATCGTGGACATCCAGCTCGGCCGGCTGCGCAAGCTGCTGGAGGACCGCAATATCCGCCTGGAGCTGGACGAGAGCGCCCGGGAATGGCTGGCCGAGGCCGGCTACGACCCGACCTATGGCGCCCGCCCGCTGAAGCGCGTGATCCAGCGCAGCCTGCAGGACCAGCTGGCCAATCGCCTGCTGGAAGGCAGCATCCACGATGGCGACCTAGTGGAAGTGACCGCTGGCCCCGACGGGCTGGAGCTGCGCAGCAAGCCGCAACTGGCCGAGGCGGCATGAGCGGGAGGGGCGGGGAGGGCAGGACCTTTCCCGCCCTTCTCACTTCCTCCGTTGCGGCCTTTGCCGAACAATAGGTATTCGGCGCCGGCCGCATGCAAATACCGAAGCCGCTGCCGGGCAGCGGCAATCCCGCCTATTCAGTCAGCCGCGGCAAGTTCCTGCATCGGCGCCAGGCGGGCCAATTGGACATCCAGGCTGCGGCGGAATGCATTGAAACGCCTCAGCTCCGCTCCGGCCAATCGCTGCATGGCCTCGGGCTGGAAGGTGGCGGGATTCACCGGACGGCCATTCTGCACCAGCTCGAAGTGCAGATGGGGGCCTGTGGCCATCCCGCTGGCGCCGACCCGGCCGATCACCTCGCCCTGGCGGACCCGCATGCCGGCCTTCAGCCCGCGAGCGAAGGCCGAGAGATGGGCGTAGCGGGTTTCGCTGCCATTGGCATGGACCAGCCGGACGATGCGGCCATAGCCGCGTTCCGTGCCGAGCTTCGCCACCCGGCCATCGGCTGCGGCAAAGACTGGCGTTCCCTTCGGCGCCGCGAAATCCACCCCCTGATGCAGCCGGTCGAAGCCCAGCACGGGGTGATGCCGCATGCCGAAGCCGGAGCTGATGCGCGCCCCGTCCAGTGGCGTGCGCAGCAACGCCCGGCGCAGGCTGCGGCCCTCGGCGTCGAACCATTCGGCGCCGGTCGCGGTTTCGTGCCGCCAGAGAGCGAGTCTGGCGCCGCTGAACTCGAAGCTTGCGTGCAGCACGCGGCCATGGCGCAACAACCCGCCCTGCGGGTCGCGGAAGCGCTCGAACAGCACGCGGAAGCGGTCACCGGGCTGCAGGTCGCGCTGGAAATCAACCTGGTGGGCAATGGTGCGGATCAGCCCCAGGGCGAGATCCGCCGGCAGCCCGGCCTGGCGAAGCGCGGTGATCAGGGCCCCACGTACTTCCCCTTCCGCCAGCACCAGGTGGCGCTGCTGCTCGGCCCGTTCTTCCTGCGCGGTCCAGCCACTAGCGTCGCGGCTGACGGTGATGACACGGCCGGGCTCGGGCTCGACCTCCATTGCCTGCAGGCTCGTCTCCGGCCCAGGGTCCAGGCGCAGGGCGACCTCTTGTCCCGGGCGCAGGGTATGCGGCGGGAAGAGCTGGGCGAGCGCTGCGAGCGCGGCACCGGCCTCGTTCCGGGCCACCCGGGCGCCGGTCAGCATGGTGGAAAGGGTGTCCCCTGGCCGGGCCACGAGCACCCGCTCCACCCCCGGGGCCGTCTCCTCCGGCTGTTCGGCACCGGCTGGGGAAGGCAGGAGCGGCTGGCTCAGCATGAGCGCGAGCAGGCAGGCCCGGCCTGCAGCATGGATCGGCATGATGGAACTCCCCCGTGGCTTCTTTGGCCGGGGGGCAGAGAAGAAAAAATATCAAAGACAGTCAACGACTTGACCTGTCCGGATGGGCGACGAAGCCATTTCGCGTGACGATTTTGCGAAAACCCGTTTGACAGCCGGTCGTGCCGGGCATAGAAGCCGCCCCCGTCGAGACGGCCGGTTGGTCGCCCCGGCGGGCCGCTGAAGCGGGCCTTGACGTTGGTAGCGAGAGCCACTAACTTCACTGCCCCGCGGACAACGCGGTTGATCCCCACCCGGCAGGGTTAAACGCCGGTCGCGCCCTTCGGGCC
>JAEWCI010000051.1 GCA_023390705.1 Pseudomonadota bacterium | reverse complement strand
GTGCCGCTCGGGGAGCGGCGCCACGGCGAAGCCGCCGGAAGCGGCGCCGGCGACCGGGGGCGCCTTTCCGCCAGCACAAAGGCGCGTCGGCATGCAGCTTTCCGCCGGGACGCGCCTGCTGCTGGCGCTGCTGCTGGCCACCGGGGCCAGCCAGTTCCACCGCGCCGCGCTGGGCGTGGTGGGGCCGGAGCTCACGGCGGGGCTGTCGGCCGGGCCGGGCCTGCTTGGGGCCGCCAATGGCGCCTTCTTCCTGGCCATCATGCTGGCGCAGGTCCCGGTGGGGCTGGCGCTGGACCGGATCGGCCCGCGCCGCACCGTGGCGGCGCTGAGCGTGGTGGCGGTGGCCGGGGCAGGGGCCCAGGCCCTGGCACCGGATGCCGCTTCCTTTCTCGCCGCGCGTTTCCTGCTGGGCCTCGGCTGCGCCGCCTACTTCATGGCCGCCGTGGTGCTCTGCGCCCGCTGGCATGCCGGGGAGGGGCTGACCGCGGCCATCGCCAAGGTCTTCGCCCTCAGCCAACTCGGCATCCTGCTGGCCGGGGCGCCCTTCGCCGCGGCCACCGAGGCTTTCGGCTGGCGCCATGCCTATACGCTTTCCGCCCTGCTGACGGGGCTGGTGTTGCTGGCCTGGCTGCGCTGGGTGCAGGACTGGCCGCCCGACCGCCCGGCGCCGGCGCACCCGCCGGAAACCCTGGGCGCGGCGCTGCGCGGCCAGTGGCTGGTCTGGCGCACGCCCGGGCTGTGGCCGGTGCTCTGCATGCATGCCGTGGGCTATGCCGGCATGGCGACGGTGCTGGCGGTCTGGGCAGGGCCCTATCTGGCCGAGGTTCATGGCCTGGCGCCGGGGCCGCGCGGCGCCGTGCTGTTGGCCATGGGGCTGGCACTGCCGCTGGGGTTGATGGCGGTGGGGCCGCTGGAGCGCCGGTTGAACAGCCGGAAATGGCTGGTCGTGGGGCTGTGCTCGGCCGTGGTGCTGGTGATGGCGGCGCTGGCGGCCTGGCCGCGCCCGCCGCTCTGGCTGGCAGTGGCGCTGCTGGTCGCGCTGTGCCTGCTGAACAGCTTTCCGGTGGTGGTGGTGGCACATGGCCGCAGCTTCTTCCCCGATCATCTCGTCGGCCGAGGCGCCACCACGGTGAACCTGGCGCAGACCTTCGGTTCCGCGGCGCTGCCGGCCTTCACCGGCTGGATGATCGGGCTGGTGCCGCCGCATCTGGCCTACACTGCCGCCTTCGGCAGCCTGGCGCTCGCCCTGGCATTGGGCCTGTTGGGCTACCTCTTCGCCCGCGATGCGCCGCCGCGCCCGGCTTGACCCTATCCTCCCTGCACCGGAACATGCGGCCCGGAGGAAATGCACCATGCTGCCCAGACGGCTCATTCTTCGGGCGGGGCTTGCCGCCTTCGCTGCCCCCCTGGCGGCGCCGGACCTGGGGCGGGCGCAGGGTGCCTGGCCGGATCGCCCGGTGCGTTTCATCGTCCCCTTCGCCCCCGGCGGCAGCACCGACATCCTGGCCCGGTTGCTGGCATCGCATTACGGCGGCGTCTTCGGCCAGCCCTTCGTGGTGGAGAACCGCCCGGGCGCCAGCGGCAGCGTCGGTTCGGAACTCGTCGCCCGCGCGGCGCCGGATGGCTACACTATGCTGATGGGCCATGTCGGCACGCTTTCGGTGAACCCCAGCCTGCGGCAGCTCAACTATGATCCGGAAACCGCCTTCGCCCCGGTGGCCATGGCGGCGACCCTGCCGAACCTGCTGGTGGTGAACCCCAACCGGCTGCCGGTGACCAGCATCCCGGCACTGGTGGCGCACGCGAAGGCCAATCCGGGCAAGCTGGCCTATGGTTCCTCCGGCCCGGGCAGCATTTCCCACATGGCCATGGCCGCCTTCTGCTACGCCACGGGTACCGAGATGCTGCAGGTGCCCTATCGCGGCACCGGACCGATGGTGACGGATCTCGTCGCCGGCCAGACGGACCTGACCATGATCGGCGTGCCGGCGCTGCTGCCGAGCGTGCGCGCTGGCAGCTTGCGGGCGCTTGGCGTTTCCGGCGCGAATCGCCTGGCGGCGCTGCCCGATGTGCCGACCGTGGCCGAGGCGATCGGCCAGCCGGATTTCGATGCCAGCCAATGGCAGGGCGTGGTGCTTCCCGCCGGCACGCCGGCGCCGATCATCGCCGCGCTGAACCGCGAGACCGCCCGCGCCTTCGAGGCGCCGGATGCGAAACGCCGCCTGGCGGATGAGGGCGGCGAGCCGGGGCGGTTCTCGCCCGAGGAATTCGGCACATTCATCAAGGCGGAGATCCGCCGCTGGGCCGAACTCATCCGCGCCGCCAACATCAAGGCGGAATAGGGGGAGACAGCCATGGCCATCACCCTGGAGCCGCTGCACCCGCTCTTCGTCGCCGAGGTCGGCGGCATTGACCTGCGCCAGCCGCTTGCGCCCGAGGACCGCGCGACGCTGGTGGCGGCAATCGACCGCCATGCCGTGCTGGTCTTCCGCGGCCAGCAATTGGACAACGCCGCACAGGTCGCCTTCGCGCGAAATTTCGGGGAAATCGAGATCCCCAGCCAGAAGATGCGCCACCGCGACCTGGTGGCCCGCATCAAGGAAGCCGAGATCTCCGACATCTCCAACCTCGATGCCGAGAACAAGGTGCTGGCGCGGGACAGCCGCCGGCGCATGGACAGCCTGGGCAACCTGCTCTGGCATTCCGATGCCAGCTTCCGCCGCATCCCCGGCGCCTTGTCCATGCTCTTCGCGCATGTGGTGCCGGCCAAGGGCGGCGAGACCGAATTCGCCGATGAGCGCGCCGCCTACGATGCGCTGGAGGAGGACACCAAGGCGCAGATCGGGCCGCTGATCGCCGAGCATTCCATCTGGCATTCCCGCGCCCAGCTCGGCTTTACCGACTTCACGGAGGAGGAACGCGCCGCCGTGCCGCCGGTGCGTCAGCGCGTGGTGCGCACCCATCCGGGCTCAGGGCGCAGGACCCTCTATGTCGGCTCGCATGCCTCGCATGTGCTGGGCATGCCGCTGCCGGAAGGCCGGCTGCTGCTGCGTGATCTGGTGGACCACGCGACGCAGCGGCAATTCGTCTATCGCCATCATTGGCGGGTGGGTGACCTGGTGCTGTGGGACAACCGCTGCACCATGCATCGCGGCCGGCCCTTCGATCCGGCCGAGCCGCGCGACCTGCGCCGCGTCACCACCCGCGATCTTGCGCCGACCGTGGAGGAAGCCGCCTGAGCGGCATGCGGCGAGGGGAGGGAGAAGAAGCCCTGGCTGGCTGCTGAAAAGCTCCTCCCTGTCCCCTCCATCGTCATGGCCGGGCTTGACCCGGCCATCTCTCAACCGGGCAAATTGAGCGGGTTGGAGACGCGCGGGTCACCCTCGGGTCAAGCCCGAGGGCAGGCGCCCACGCATGACGAGTGAAGGCCAGGACCGGCTTTTCCAGCAGCCTGTCAGAGCGGCTTCACCACGACTGCGCGCGGTGAAGCCGATCCAGCTTATTGCCCTTCCGCATTTTCCGAGTCTCCGGGTGATTCCACCCGGCTTGAAAATGCTTCAGGCACGGCGCCCGGGACCCGCAGCTTTCCTGGCGGGTTGAGGATGGCCGGGCCGGGCCCGGCCATGGCGCAG
This sequence comes from Pseudomonadota bacterium, assembly GCA_023390705.1. GTDB lineage: Bacteria > Pseudomonadota > Alphaproteobacteria > Acetobacterales > Acetobacteraceae > JAEWCI01. The sequence goes on along the minus strand of JAEWCI010000051.1, from coordinate 836 downwards.
AAGGGGTAGCGGTCTTCCAGCCCCCTGCTACCGCTTCCACCAGCCGCGTCGCCGGGGCGCTTCGATGGGCGCTTCGCCGATCACCAGCGGCTTCACCGGCTCACCCTGCACCGGCTCGGCGGAGGCAGGCTCCGCCGGAGCGGCGGCAGGAGCGGGCTGCTCCGCGGCCCCGGCCTGCATGGGCCCCTCGGCCGTGGGGGGCGCTGCTTCCACAGGTGCCGGCACTGTCCCTGAAGCCTCCTCGGCGACCTGCGGCGCCGCCTCAGTGGCCTCGGCGGCCGGCGCTGTTTCAGCCGGCGCCACTGCAGCCTCGGCCGGCGCATCGGTGATCGGCATCGGCTCCGCTATCCGCGGGATGGAGGCTTCGAGATCGGCAATGATCTCGGCCGCCGAAACCGGCACCGGTTCCGCTGCGGGCAGTTCCGGTTCCGGCTCGGCTTCGGCAGCCGGCATGGCCGGGCGGCTCGCCTCGGCCTCGGCGGCCGCCTCGGCTGCCTCCAGGGCGGCAAAGATGTCATCCACCTGGCCGGCGAAGGGATCGGCCGGCGTGGGGCCCAGGTAGCGCGGGGCCGACGGCGCTTCCTCCGGCTCGGCACCGGGTGTGGCATCACCAATTTCGCGGCGGCGGCCACCACGGCGGCGGCGGCGGCGGCCACGGGCTTCGCGGGTTTCGCCACCCTCGGCGGCCGGGCCTTCGCCTTCGGCGAGTTCCCCGCCCTCCGGCTCGGCAGCTTCCGCTTCAGTCGCTGCCGCTTCCGACTCCTCGGCGCTTTCGGCCTCCGCCTCGGCGTCGCCCTCGCCCTCCGCCTCGCCTTCGGCCTCACCCTCGGAGCCGG
>JAEWCI010000008.1 GCA_023390705.1 Pseudomonadota bacterium | reverse complement strand
AACCACTGGTGGTTGGCATAGGCCCGTTCGGCTTCGGCGAAGCCATCGGCCAGCAGCAGCAGCGGCGCCCGGTCCAGCGAGGCATGCGCCATGCCATTCGCCGCATTGCCCACGCCGGGCCCGCGCGTCACCAGCGCGGCGCCGGGCCTGCCGGTCAATTCCGCGGTGGTGGCGGCCATGATGACCGCCGCCGTTTCCTGCCGCGCCAGCACGAAGGGCAGGCCCTGGGCCTTGGCCGCGGCGATCAGGTCCAGGCTGGAGCCGCCGCCCGGCACGCCGAATACCCTGGTGACGCCGGCCGCGCGCATGGCCTCGGCCACCGCCTCCGCTCCCGTCAGCATTCCCCTGGCCCCTGGCTGCTGCATGGCGTGTGGGCTCCTTTTTCCCTCGGATCGGGCCGGAGCATAGGGGCCGGCCGGAGGCTGCCAAGCCGGCGATTGCCCGTGACCTTGGCGATGCGCGGGCCAGCTTCGGCGAAGCCGGGGCATTTTCCCCTCACGACGAGCATCGCGCCGCGCCGGCGGTGCCGGCCGCATGGCGGGGAGTTCGGCTGCTGGGACGAAGGCCGAAAGCCCTCGACCGGGCGCCGATCCACACGGCGCCGGAGTGCAGGCGCGGGGATGCGTGGCTGCTGTTGCGCCGCACCCTCATCGCCCTCGCCGGCCCTGCTGGTTGCGGAGCCGCATGTTTTCCCGGCCGGCATGATCGAGCGGGTCGCGGAACCCGGCACCGGAATCGGGGCATTCTACATCCGGGCACAGGCGAGGCATGCCATGACCTATTGCGTCGGCCTTTATCTGCAGGAAGGCCTGGTGATGCTGTCCGACACCCGCACCAATGCGGGGGTCGACCACATCTCCCTGTTCGGCAAGATGCATGTCGAGGAAGTGCCGGGGGAACGGATGCTGGCCCTGCTGACGGCCGGCAATCTCGGGATCAGCCAGGCGGTGTGGAACCGGCTGCAGGAAGGCGTCGTCCTGCAGGGTGAAACGCATAAGCTCTGCGACGTGCCCAACATGTTCCGCGCCGCCCAACTGGTCGGCGCCGCGGTGCGCGAGGTGTACGAGGCCGATGGCGAGGCGCTGAAGGCGCAGGGCGTCGGCTTCGATGTCTCCATCCTGCTCGGCGGGCAGATCCGCGGCCAGCCGCACCGCCTGTTCCTGATCTACGCCGCCGGCAATTTCATCGAGGCGACGCAGGACACCCCCTTCCTGCAGATCGGCGAGCACAAATACGGCAAGCCCATCCTGGACCGCGCGCTGAGCTTCGCCACCCCGCTGCCTGAAGGGGTGAAGCTGGTGCTCGTCAGCATGGACAGCACGCTGCGCTCCAACCTCACGGTCGGCATGCCGATAGATCTTCTGGTCTATCGCGCCGATTCCCTGGCGGTGACGCTGCGCCGGCGGATCACCGAGGAGGATGCCTATTTCCGCTTCGTGCGGGAACGCTGGTCCGCGGCGCTGCGCGAAGCCTACCAGCAATTGCCGGCGCCGGACTGGATGCCGGGTTGAGGCAGGACCGCCCGGGACTTGCCTCGCGCCGGGAGCAGACCGAATCTCCTCCCATAACCCGGGGAGGATCACATGCCACATCGCCGTTCCCTGCTGGCCGCCGGTGCCGGCCTGCTGCTGGCGCCCGCCACCCTGCGCGCGCAGCCGGCCTGGCCGAACCGGCCGATCCGCATCGTGGTGCCCTTCGGCCTCGGCGGTTCGGCGGATGTGGTGGCGCGCTTCCTGGCGGAACCGCTTGCAGCCGCGCTCGGCCAGCCGGTGGTGGTGGAGAACCGGCCCGGCGCCGGCGCCGTGATCGGCACCGATCTCGTCGCCAAGAGCGCGCCGGACGGCCACACCCTGCTGCTGATGTCCAACACCCACACGGCCAACGAGACGCTGCTGCCCAGCCGGCCCTATGTGCTGCTGCGCGACCTGGCGCCGGTCGCCGCGCTGAACGTCGCCTATCATGTGCTGGCGGTGCATGAATCGGTGCCGGCGCCAAGCCTGCGCGCGTTGATCGAATACGCGAAGGCCAATCCCGGCAGGCTGGACTTCGCCTCCTCCGGCCCCGGCACGCCCTATCACATCGCCGGGGAGGTGTTCTGCGCCATGGCGGGCATCCGCATGAACCACATCCCCTTCCGCGGCTCGAACGAGGCGCGCACCGCGCTGATCGCGGGCCAGGTGCCGGTGATGTTCGACGCCATCCCGACGATGCGGGAGCAGATCACCGCCGGCCGGGTGCGCGGCCTGGCCACCACCGGGCCGCGGCGCAGCGCCCTGATGCCGGACCTGCCGGCGGTGGCGGAGGAAGTGCCGGGCTATGAAGCCTCGATCTGGCTGGGGCTGATGGCGCCGGCCGGCACGCCGCAAGCGGTGCTGCAGCGGGTCCATGCCGAGGTGAACCGCATCCTCGACCTGCCCGCGACGCGGGAGGCCCAGGCCCGCGCCGGCGCCCAGCCCATGCCGATGAGCCAGGCCGACTTCGCCGCCTTCCTCCGGCGCGACATCGAAAGGCAGCGGGAGTGGATCCGCATGGCGCGCATCCAGGCCGGCTGAGGCATCGCCGAACGGGCAAGCCTGCCCGGTCCCGCGGGGCTTGCGCCGCCGGACCGGCAGCGGGATGGTCGGCGGCGGGAGAACCGCCATGAACGACCGTCACGCCAGATTTGCCGGAGCAGACGCCCTGCCCGTTGCCTCAGGTCTGCATGCCCGACTCAGCCGCAGCATCCTGGCCGCCAGCGAACCGCACGGGATGCTGCCCCGCTTTCGGAGGGGCGCGGCATGAGCGCGCGGCTTCGCCTGACCCTCGCCTGCGCCGCGACGGACCGCACCCGCCCGGTGCTGGACGGGCGGGTGGCAGTGCCCGGTGTGGAACTGCTCTGCCTGCCCGGGGAGCCGGAGGATATCTTCCGCCGCGCCCTGCGCGACCGGGCCTTCGAGATCACCGAGCTTTCCATGGGCAGCCACATCGTCACCACGGCGCGGGGCGACAGCCCCTATGTCGGGGTGCCGGTCTTCCTCTCCCGCGCCTTCCGCCATTCCGCCATCTATATTCGCACGGATCGGGGCATCCGCACGGCCGCCGACTTGGCCGGGCGAACCATCGGCCTGCCGGAATACCAGCAGACCGCGGCGCTCTGGGTGCGCGGCATCCTGCGCGAGCATTACGGGGTGGATACGCGCTCCATCCGCTGGCGCACCCGTGGGGAGCGCGTGGCCATCACCCTGCCGGAAGGCTTCGACGTGAAGCCGCTGGGCGAGGATCTGCCCACCGCGCTGGCGGAAGGCCGGCTGGACGCGCTGATCGCCCCGCGCCCGCCGGCCGGGCTGGACGACCCCGCGGTGCCGGTCGCCCGGCTCTATCCGGACTACAGGGCGGAGGAGATCGCCTGGCACCGGGCGAGCGGCTTCTTCCCCATCATGCACTGCCTGGCGGTGCGCAGGGATGTGGCGGAGGCGCATCCCTGGCTGCCCGTCGCGCTGTTCCGCGCCTTCGCCGAGGCGCGCCGGCTTTCCCTGGCGGAACTGCAATTGGTCAACGTGCTGCGCGTCTCGCTGCCCTGGATCGCCGCCGCCTATGAGGAGCAGGCGCGGGTGATGGGCGGCGACCCGTGGCCGTACGGCTTCGCCCGCAACCGTGCCGAGGTGGCGGCAATGATCCGCTTCGCCGTGACGGACGGGCTGGCGGCACGGGAGATCCCGCCCGAGGCGCTGTTCCATCCCAGCACGCTCGAAGAGATGCCGTGACCGGCCCCATCCTGATCGCCGGCGGCGGCATCGGGGGGCTGGCGGCGGCGCTGGCCCTGGCGCGGGCCGGCCTGCCGGTGCGGCTCTTCGAGAAGGCGGCCGGGTTCGGGGAAGTGGGCGCCGGCATCCAGCTCGGCCCCAATGCCTTCGCCATGTTCGACCGGCTGGGCATCCGCCCGGCCATAGACGCCATCGCCGCCTGGCCGCGTGCCCTGGTGATGCGCTGCGCGGTCAGGGGCCATGAGGTGGCACGCATCCCGCTGGAGGGCATGACGGGGGGCAGCCAGTTGCCGGTGACAATGCCGCAATGGCCAAAGGCCGGCTTGATGTCGATGATGATGTCGCAGGCTTGTGCCTTGGCCATGTCTTGCTCCTCTCCCAACTCAAGGTAGCTGGGCAGGCATCAAATTTCACTCAGAGGAGAGGCGCCTGACCGGCGCCGTCCCTGGCGGCAAGGGAGTTCCAGGATGGTCGGGATCACACGGCGAAAGGCACTGGGCGGCGCTGCCCTGGTCGGGCTTGCACCGGCCCTGGCCCATGGGCAGGGCAGCGGCTGGCCGAACGGGCCGATACGGATCGTGGTGCCCTTCGCCGCCGGCGGCAGCACGGATGCGGTGGCAAGGCTCGCCGCTTCCGGCCTGCAGCCGCGGCTGGGCGTGCCGGTGGTGGTGGAGAACCGCTCCGGCGCCGCCGGCTCAATCGGCACCGATCTGGTGGCCAAGGCGAAGCCGGACGGCCAGACCTGGCTTATCACCTTCGACAGCCACGCCACCATGCCGGCGCTGCTCGGCCGGCTGCCCTTCGACCTGACCGGCGACCTCGACCCCGTCATGCTGATCGGCGGCGCGCCCTATGTCATCGCCACCCAGGCGGCCAAGCCGTACCGCAGCATGCAGGACGTCATCGCCGCGGCGCGGGCCCGGCCGGAGGGGGTGAGCTATGCCTCCACCGGCAATGGCACGATCGGCCATCTGGCGATGATCCTGCTGACCGACCGGGCCGGGGTGCGCATGGCGCACCTGCCCTATCGCGGCGGCGGGCTGGCGGTGAACGATACGGTGGCCGGCCATGTGGACTGCATGATTGGCAGCGCCGCCCTGGTGGCGCCGCAGATCGCCGGCGGCACGCTGCGGCCCCTGCTGCAATTCGGCGCTACCCGCCTGCCCGCCCTTTCCGGGGTGCCGACGGCGGCCGAGGCCGGTTTCCCGGGGCTGGAGGCGGTGGCCTGGTGGGGCGTCTTCGCCCCCCACGGCACCCCGGAAC
>JAEWCI010000649.1 GCA_023390705.1 Pseudomonadota bacterium | reverse complement strand
ATGTTCGACTGATGGCCGGCCTGCGGCACCCCTGGCCTCGCCGGCCCGCCTTCCCGAACCGGGCGAAGCGGGGTTACAACCTTCCTCGGCTGCACCAGCAGAAGGGAAGAAGCGCCATGGGTATGCTTGACGGCAAGGTTGCGGTTGTCACCGGCTCGGGTGGCGGCATCGGGCGCGAGATCGCCGTCCACATGGCGCTGGCCGGCGCCAAGGTCATCATCAACGATATCGGCGCCAGCCTTTCGGGCGAGGGCCAGTCGGCGACCCCGGCGCAGCAGACCAAGGCCATCATCGAACAGCGCGGCGGCCAGGCCGAGATCAGCACCGAAAGCGTCTCCTCCTGGAACAGCGCCGGCAAGATCGTCCAGGCGGCGCTCGACCATTTCGGCCGCATCGACATCGTGGTGAACAACGCCGGCATCCTGCGGGACCAGATCTTCCACCGCATGAGCGCGGAGGAATGGGATGCGGTGATCGCGGTCCATCTCTCCGGCTCCTTCTACGTCTCCCGCCATGCGGCCACGCATTTCCGCAAGCAGGAGAGCGGCGCCTATGTGCACATCACCAGCACCTCGGGCCTGATCGGCAATTTCGGCCAGGCGAACTACTCGGCGGCGAAGCTCGGCATCACCGCGCTGTCCAAGTCCATCGCACTCGACATGAAGCGCTACAACGTGCGCTCCAACTGCCTCGCGCCCTTCGCCTGGAGCCGCATGACCAGCTCCATCCCGGCGGAGACGCCGGAACAGAAGGCGCGGGTCGAGAAGATCATGCGCATGGGCCCGGAGAAGAACGCGCCGCTCGCGGTGTTCCTCGCCTCCGACGCGGCCAAGGAGGTTTCCGGCCAGATCTTCGGCCCGCGCATGAACGAGCTGTTCCTGTTCAGCCAGAGCCGCCCGATCCGCAGCATCCACAGCGCCGAGGGCTGGACGCCGGAGAGGATCGCGGAGATCGCCCTGCCGGCCTTCCGCACCAGCTTCGCCCCGCTGGACCGCAGCGGCGAGGTGTTCAGCTGGGATCCGGTGTTAGCCCCTCCCGCTGAAACCGGCCGGCCCCCTCTCGCGGGGCCGGCCTTTTCAATTCTCCGGGCCTGTTGACCGTCGCCCCCGCGCCCGCCCCGGGGGTTCCCCTCTCCCCGCCGGAATGCGAGGCTGTGTGGCCATGAGCCAGTCCAACGCCGTTCCCTCACCAGCCGCGCTGATCCGCGCCCGCTACGGCGGCGATGCCTTCGCCCCGCCGGCGGAGATCGCCCCGGGCCTCGCCACCGTGCTGGACCGCCGCGTCACGCGCCGCTACCGGCCGGAGCCGATCCCCGAACCGCTGCTGCAGACCCTGCTGGCGGCGGCGCAATCCGCGCCGAGCAAATCGGACCTGCAGCAATACTCCATCATCCTGCTCCAGGACCCCGCGAGGATCGCCCGCATCGCCGACTGGATCGGCTCCATGCCCTGGATCAAGCAGGCACCGGCCTTCCTGCTGTTCTGCGGCGACATCCGCCGCGGCCAGCAGGTCTGCGCCCTGCGCGGGCGGGAGCACGCCAACAACAACATCGATACCTTCGTCAACGCCACGGCGGACGCGGCGCTGGCCATGGCGCACCTGATCCTGGCGGCCGAGGCGGCGGGGCTCGGCACCTGCCCCATCAGCTACGTGCGGAACCATGTCGAGAAGATCGGGCCGCTGTGCGGCCTGCCCGAGGGCGTCTTTCCCTTGGCCGGGCTGACCCTGGGCTGGCCGGAGGCGCGCAACCACCCCTCCCCCCGCCTGCCGCAGAATCTGGTGGTCCACCGCGAACGCTATGACGACGGTGGCCTAGCCGCCGCCCTGCCTGGCTATGATGCGCTGCGCCCGCCAGGCGCGCCGCGCTACCCGGAGATTCATGGCCCGGCGCCGGAAGGCTGTCGCTGGAGCGAGAACATGGCCCGCCAGCTTTCCGTGCCGGAGCGCTTCGGGCTTTCGGTCTGGCTGAAGTCGCGGGGCATTGACCTTGCCTGACCACATCGCCCCAGGAAACGCCCCGGTGCTGGCACCGGAAAAACCGCTCAACGCGCGGCCACGCGACGCGGCCAGCCTGATCCTCTGGCGCCGCAGCAGCGCCGGCGTGGAGGTTCTGATGGGCCTGCGCCACGCCCGGCACCGCTTCATGCCGCATGCCATGGTCTTCCCCGGGGGCCGGGTGGACCCGACCGACCACCGCCACCCGGCGGTGAGCGACCTGCTGCCCGAAACCCGCGGCTATCTGGAACGCCGCGCGACGCCCGGCCGCGCCCGCGCGCTCGCCATCGCCGCGGTGCGGGAACTGCATGAGGAAACCGGCCTGGTGCTGGGCGATCTGCGCGGCGGCACGGTGCATGCGGACCTGGCGCCGCTGCACTATATCTGCCGCGCCATCACCCCGCCGCCCCGGGCCATCCGCTTCCATGCCCGCTTCCTGGCGGCGCCGGCGGAACTCGCCGAGGGCACGCTGCGCGGCAGCGGTGAGCTGGAGGTGCTGCGCTTCTGGCCGGTCGAGGAGGCAATGGCCGGGGGCCGCATGGCAGGCATCACGGCCAAGGTGCTGGCGCAATTCCTTCACTGGCTGGACCTGCCGGACGAACACCGGCTGAACCGCGACGTGGTGGTGTTCCGCGGCCGGGATACGCCCATCCCGGACCGGTAGGCACCGCCCGGGCTTGCGAGGGCATGGAAGGCAGCGCCGGCAACGGACCGGCGACGGCGGATCACGCTCGGAACTGAAGCTGGGTCTGCCAGCGGGCTGCCGCAAAGCCCCGGCCGCCCCTTCCGTGTCATGGCCAGGCTTGACCCGGCGCTCTACCAACCCAGGACATTCAGCGGGTCAGAGATGGGCAGGTCCCCTCGGGTCAAGCCCAAGGGAAGGCGCCCGCACATGCGCAAAATCCACACGGGCCCCGCCTGCCGTCCGTCCTAACGCCGCACCGTGCTGTGGCAGCCGTTGCGAACGTAGGACATTTCCGACCAACTCAACGACATTCCCTGCTGGTAGCGGAATACCGCCTGGGCACATGCGGGGTCGATGGCCAGTTGGCGCCGAGACCCGGTACTGCGGGCGCGTGGCGCCGGATGCGTGGGCGGAGGCGGCGGAAGTTCCGCGGCGACCGGTTCCTGGGCAACCTGCGGCGGCAACCCGTTCCCCGTTGGCTCTGAAGCCGGGTCCGGCGCGGCAGGAAACTCCGTCGCCGCGAGTTCGGCAGGCTGCGATGCCGCTGGCGATTCAGTGGGGCCCGTTTCCGGCCTGGGCGGCGGCAGCGGTGCGGCGCGGATTTCCGGGGCCGCAGGCGGCGACAGCGCCGGCACCGGCAGGTCACCCG
>JAEWCI010000640.1 GCA_023390705.1 Pseudomonadota bacterium | reverse complement strand
TCGACGAGGATCTCGACGACGCGGCGCGCCAGGCGGTGCGGGAGATGGTGCGGGAGGTCTGCCGGCGGACCAACCTCTCGCGCAACCAGGCCTATATGCTGAGCTCGCTGATCGGCGACCTGCGGGTGACGCAGACCGTGGACGGCAACAAGGGCTGCCACATGATGCTGGCGAAGCAGCACCTGTGACGGTGAGGCAGGCTACATCCGCTCGATGATCGTGGCGTTGGCCATGCCGCCGGCCTCGCACATGGTCTGCAGCCCGTAGCGGCCACCGCTGCGTTCCAGCGCGTTCAGCATGGTGGTCATCAGCCGGCAGCCGGAGGCGCCGAGCGGGTGGCCGAGCGCGATGGCGCCGCCGCAGGGATTCAGCCGCGCCGGGTCGGCGCCGAATTCCCGCTGCCAGGCCAGGGGCACGGAGGCGAAGGCCTCGTTCACCTCGACATGGTCCATCTGCTCCAGCCGCATTCCCGCCTTGGCCAGCACCCGGCGCGTGGCGGGGATGGGCGCGGTCAGCATCAGCAGCGGGTCGTCGCCGATCACGTCGAAGCCGACGAAGCGGGCCCGCGGCGTCAGGCCGAGCCGCGCCGCCGCCGCCTCGCTGGCGATCAGCACGGCGGAGGCACCGTCGGTGATCTGGGAGGAATTGCCGGCGGTGACGGACCAGCGGATCTCGGGGAAGCGTTCGGCCAGCGCCGCGTCCTCGAAGGCGGGCTTCAGCCCGGCCAGGGTCTCGGGCGTGGTCTGCGGCCGCACCGTCTCGTCCCGCGTGACCTCGGCCGCGCCGTCCTGCACCGGCACGATCTCCCGGTCGAAGCCGCCGGCAGCGGCGGTGGCGGCGGCACGGTGGTGGCTGCGGGCGGCGTATGCGTCCATCTCCTCCCGCCCGATCCGCCAGCGCGCCGCGACGATCTCCGCCGAGACGCCCTGGCCGACCAGGCCGGGCGCGTAGCGCGCATTCATCGAGGGACCGTAGGGGTCCTTGCCGATGCGGTTGCTGCCCATCGGCACCCGGCTCATCGATTCGACGCCGGCAGCGATCACCAGGTCATAGGCGCCGGCCATCACCCCCTGCGCGGCGAAATGGATGGCCTGCTGCGAGGAGCCGCATTTGCGGTCGATGCTGGTGGAGGGGACATGGTCCGGGTAGCCCGCCGCCAGCCAGCCGGTGCGGCCCGGGTTCATCGGGTGCTCGCCCACCTGGCTGACGCAGCCGAGGATGACATCCTCCACCGCGCCCGGATCGATGCGGTTGCGTTCCACCAGGGCGCGCAGCACGGTGGCCATCAACTCGCTGGGATGCACGCCGGAAAGCGCGCCGCCGGACTTGCCCCTGCCCATCGGGGTGCGCACCGCATCCACGATCACCGCCCGTGCCATGGTCTTCCTCCTGCCTGCGCCCCTGGACTGCACGACAAGGTTGACCACTTCCGCCGGCTGGCGACAACTGGCTGCACAACAGGGAAAGGAACGGCCATGGCGCAACTGGCGCGCTGGGCGGCGCGGAATCCGCAGAAGATCGCCTGCCATTTCCCCGGCAGTGGCGAGGCGCTGAGCTATGGCGAGTTGGACGCGCGGGCCAATCGCGTCGCGCAATGGCTGGTCGGCCTGGGGCTGCGGCCCGGCGAGGGCATCGCCGTGCTGCTGGAGAACCGCCCGGAATTCTTCGAGATCGCCTACGGCATCCGCCGCGCCGGGCTGTACTACACGCCGCTCTCCATCCATCTCCGCCCGCGCGAGGTGGCGCATGTGCTGCAGGACAGCGGCGCCAGGCTGCTGCTGGTCAGCCCCGCCTTGGCCGAGCTTGCCGCCGCCCTGGTGGCGGAAGGCGCGGTGGGCGAGCGGATGCGCTTCGCCCTGGCCGAGGGCCTGCCGGGCTATGAGGGCTACGAGGCGGCGCTGGCCCGCTACCCCGCGCCGGCACCGCTGCCGGAACGGCCGGTGGGGCGCGTCTTCCTCTATTCATCCGGCACCACCGGCCTGCCCAAGGGCATCCGCCGCCCGCTGCTGCCGCCGACCGACCACGACAAGCCCGAGGCGGACATGAGCTGGAAGACGCTCTACGGCTTCGGTGAAGACACGGTCTATCTCTCGCCGGCGCCGCTCTACCACGCCGCGCCCAATGGCTACTGCATGCGCACGCTGAACGAGGGCGGCACGGTGGTGGTGATGGGGAAGTTCGACGCCGCCGCGGCGCTGGCGGCGATCGAGCAGTACCGCGTGACGCACAGCCAGTGGGTGCCGACCATGTTCGTGCGCCTGCTGGCCCTGCCGGAGGCGGTGAGGCGCCGCCACGACCTTTCCAGCCACCGCTGCGCCATCCATGCCGCGGCGCCCTGTCCGCTGCCGGTGAAGCGGGCGATGATCGAGTGGTGGGGGCCGATCCTGCGGGAATACTACGCCGGCTCCGAGGGCATCGGCACCACGGTGATCGACAGCGCGACCTGGCTGCGCAAGCCGGGTTCGGTCGGTCAACCCATACCGGGCATCACGGTGCACATCACCGATGAGGCGGGGAAGGAACTGCCGCCGGGCGAGACCGGGCAGATCTGGTTCGAGGGCGGGCCGCGCTTCGCCTACCACAACGACTCCGGGAAGACCGCCGCCGCCTACAATGCGCGCGGCTGGGCGACGCTGGGCGACCTTGGCTGGCTGGACGAGGAGGGCTTCCTCTATCTCTCGGACCGCCGCGCGGACCTGGTGCTCTCGGGTGGCGTCAACCTCTACCCGGCGGAGACCGAGGCGGTGCTGGCGCAGCACGAGGCGGTGGCGGAATGCGCCGTGGTCGGCGTTCCGCACCCGGAATTCGGCGAGCAACTTCACGCCGTGGTGGTGCTGCGCGAAGGAATGGCGGCCAGCCCGGCGCTGCGCGACGAACTCATTGCTTTCTGCCGCGAACGACTTTCGGCGCTGAAGGCGCCGCGCAGCCTGGAATTCGCCGGGGAACTGCCGCGCAGCGAGGCCGGCAAGCTGCTGCGGCGGGTGCTGAAGGAACGCTATCTGGAGCCGCCACGGGCGGGCGGGTGACGGCGCAGCCCGCCCCCGGGCCATGGGGCTTCCGGTGTCCAGAGGCCCTGCGGCCTCTGGCAGGGGTTGGACGCCGAAAGCGCGCAACCGCGAGAAGGACGGCGCCCCCCGCACGCCGCCTATCCCTGGCGCAGCCCCAGGCGGTTGACCATGTCCTGCTCCTGCCGGACCACCTCGCGCAGGAAGGCGGCGTAGTCGGCGGTGTTGCGGTAGTCCATCGCCATGTCGAAGCGCTCCAGCACCGCCAGGTGCTGCGGGTCGCGCATTGCCACGGCGAAGGCGTCGTGCAGCCGCGCCACCACCGCCGGGTCCATGCCGGCGGGCCCGACC
>JAEWCI010000263.1 GCA_023390705.1 Pseudomonadota bacterium | reverse complement strand
GCCGCCTTCTGCCTGACCGAGCCGGAGCACGGCTCCGACGCCGGCGGGCTGCGCACCAGGGCGGTGCGGGAGGGCGGGGACTACGTCATCACCGGCACCAAGCGCTACATCACCAATGCACGCCAGGCCGGGGTGTTCATCGTCATGGCGCGCACCGATGCGGCCAGCCGGGATGCCACCGGCATCTCCGCCTTCATCGTGCCGGCCGGCACGCCGGGGCTTTCCTGCGGCCCGGCCGACCGCAAGATGGGCCAGGACGGCAGCGCGACTTCCGAGGTGTATTTCGACGCGGTGCGCGTGCCAGCGGTGAACCTGATCGGCGGGCGGGAAGGCGGCGGCTTCAAGACCGCGATGCGTGGCATCAACCATGCCCGGCTGCATGTCGCCGTCACCTGCGTCGGCCAGGCGCAAAGGCTGACCGAGGAGGCGCTGTCCTACGCCACGCAGCGCCGGCAATTCGGCCAGCCGCTTGCCGAATTCCAACTGGTGCAGGCCATGCTGGCCGACAGCCGGGCGGAACTGCTGGCCGGGCGCAGCATGGTGCTGGAAACCGCCCGCGCCTTCGACGCGGCGGGCGAGGCGCAGGGATCGCTGGTGGCGGACATCGCCTGCTGCAAGCTGTTTGCCAGCGAGATGGTCTGCCGCGTCGCCGACCGGGCGGTGCAGATTCATGGCGGCGCAGGCTACATGCGCGGCACGGCGGTGGAGCAGCTCTACCGCGATGTCCGCCTGTTCCGCATCTTCGAAGGCGCCAGCCAGATCCAGCAGATGCTGATCGCCCGCGACATGGTGCGGCAGGCGAGGGGGTAGGCCGGCGGCCTTCCCCCCCCGTCCTGCCCGGGCCTGGCCCGCGCGCCTCCCGGCCCTGATGAAAACCGGGCACCCGCCCGGACTTGCCGCCCGGCCCGCCCCCTGCTGAATTCCCGCCCCCGATCCCTGTTCAGGAAATGTCCCTCCCTATGCCCGATACCCATCTGCCCCTCGCCCCGCCGGCCATCGAGACCCGGGTGACGAAGCTGCTCGGCATCCGCTACCCGATCGTGCAGGGCGGGCTGGCGCATGTCGCCTATGCCGAGCTGGCGGCCGCCGTCTCCAATGCCGGCGGGCTCGGGCAGATCATTACCGCCCGCACCGGTGGCCGGATGGAGCCGGAGGAGTTGCGCGCCGAAATCCGCCGCACCCGCGCGCTGACCGACAAGCCCTTCGCGGTGAACCTGCCGGTCAGCCGCTTCGACCCCCTGCCGCTGCTGGACGTGGTGATGGAGGAGAAGGTGCCGGCCATCACGCTGACCACCGGCAACCCCGCCCCCAGCCTGCGCCATATCGAGGGCAGCGGCGTGCGCTCCATCGTGCTGACCGCCGGCGCGGAACTGGCGAGGAAGGCCGAGGCCGCCGGCGCCGACATGGTGGCGACGGTGGGCTATGAAGGCGGCGGCCATATCGGCCGCACCGATGAGACGACGATGGTGATGGTGCCGCGCGTCGTGGCCGCGGTGAAGATCCCGGTGCTGGCCTCGGGCGGCATCGCCGATGGCAAGGGCATGCTGGCCGCCTTCGCGCTGGGCGCCGAGGGGGTGGAGATGGGCACCCGCTTCGTCGCCACCGTCGAGGCACGGGCGCATGAGGCGTACAAGCAGGCGCTGGTCCAGGCGCAGCCGCAGGACACCATGATCATCAAGCACAGCATCGGCATTCCCGGCCGGGTGCTGCGCGGCCCCTATGCCGACCGCATCGCCGCGGCCGAACGCGCGGGCGCGGGCAAGGAGGAGATCCTTGCCATGGTAAAGGGCGAGATCAACCAGGCCGGCGTCATCGAGGGCGCGCTGGAGGACAGCTTCGTCTGGTCCGGCCAGTGCGCCGGGCTGATCGACAGCGTGGTGCCGGCCGGCGAGGTGGTGCGCCGCATGGCCGCCGAAGCCGCGGAAGGCATGGCGCGGCTGCGCAGGCTGTTCGGCTGAGGCGGGCGGCGCGGGGAGCGGGCGTGCATGGCCGAACAGCCTTCCGTATCATGCGCGCCCCGCGTCTACATCCTATCCAAGCTGGACGCGGCGGTGAACCATCTGGACTGGGCTATCAGGCTGATCGTGGATCACGGCGCCTACGACGTGGCGATCACCGTGGCGGGTGCGGCCGAGGAAGTGCTGGGCAAGGCCGTGGCTGGCAAGCCGGTTGCAAAGCGTTTGAACGAGCGATTTCAGGAGGCAACCGGCCTTTCGGAGAAAGCCATCGCCGACGACCATCTGAACAGGGTACGGAACTGGCTCAAGCACAATGGGCCGGGTTCGCCGCAGACGCTGGAAGCCGAGCTGGAGGTGGAGGCTGTTGCCATGGTCGCGCGTTGTCTGGTTAACCTTGTCGCCCTCGACAACTCCCTCCCGAGTGAATCCGCGCGCTTCCGGGCTTGGCTCAGAACCCATATGCCACATCTGCCGAGCGACTGGGCCTCGACCGGCACGACTGCCTAGCGGGCCGCTTGCCGCCGCAGCGTCCCGCCGCGCTATCCTCCGGGCGATAACCCCGGAGGAAACCCCCATGCGCCCCCTCGCGCGCCGCTCCCTGCTGGCCGCTTCCCTGGCCGGGCGCGCCAGCCCGGCGCTGGCGCAGCCCGCCGGCCAGCCGCTTCGTCTGCTGGTGCCCTTCGCGCCCGGCGGTTCCACCGATGTCGCCGCCCGCATCATCGCCCCCGCCCTGGCCGAGGCGCTGCGGCGGCCCGTGGTGGTGGAGAACCGCGGCGGCGGCGGTGGGCTGGTGGGGGCCGAGGCGGTGGCGGGCGCCCCCCCGGACGGCCTGACCATGGCCTTCTTCACCATCTCCGCCGCGGTGCTGAACGCGCTGCTGAATCCCAATCTGCGGCTCGACATCCGGCGCGCCTTCGCGCCGGTCTCGCTGGTCGGCACCATGCCGATGCTGCTGGTTTCCGGGCCGCATGTCCCGGCGCGGAGCCTGGGCGAGTTGCTGGACCTGCTGCGGCGGGAGCCGGGGAGGCACACCTATGGCTCGGCCGGACCGGGCTCGATCAACCACCTTTCCGGCCACCTGCTGGCGATGCGGGCGGGGGCGGAGGCGGTGCATGTGCCCTATCGCGGCGCCGGGCTGGTCATCCCGGACCTGATCGCCGGCAATGTGGATTTCCTGATCGAGGGCATCGCCTCCCTGCATCCGCATGTGAAGGCGGGTGCCTTGCGCGGGCTGGCGGTGACTTCCACCAGCCGCAGCACCCTGCTGCCGGAAGTGCCGACGGCGATCGAGGCCGGGCTTCCGGATTTCGAGATCCTCAACTGGTTCGGCACCTTCCTGCCCGCCGCCACGCCGGCGCCGGTGGTGCAGGCGATCTCCGCGGGCATCGCCGCGGCGGTCCGCACCCCCGGCGTGCGGGAGAGGCTGCTGGAGAACGGCATCGAGCCGGTGGGCTCGACCCCCGCCGAGCTGGAGCGGTTCTGGGACGGCCAGTTCGCCCTCTGGCGGCCGGTGGTGCAGGCTTCCGGCGCGAAGGTGGAGTAGGGCGCGATCGCCGGAGGCCGGCGCAACCGGGAGCATGAACCGCGCGATCAAGCACCGGCCTGGACCATGATCGGTGCCGGTGGATGCACCGCTCATGGTCCGGACTTCTGTCCTGTCTCGCGATTCACGCTCTACTCCAGGATCGGGCAGAACAGTTCCCAGCAATGCCGCTCGACATGGCTGGCCGACAGCGCGCCGTAGCCACGGGCCGGGATCAGCGGCGGCCGCCGGCGCAGCGGGTCCAGCGCCGCCTGGCCCCATTCCAGGCCGAGGCTGTTGCGGAAGATGAACCAGCCGCGATGCGCCTCCTCCGGGTCCGGCTGGAAGCCGAGCACGCAGACCACATGCCCGGAAACTGGCTGCCAGCCCGGCGCGGGGTCCTGGACCTGGCCGCCATAGGCCACCTCCGGCAGCCACCAGTTGGTCGGCGCCAGGGCTGAAGCCCCAGGGGCGCGGAACTGCGGCACCGCCACGGCGACCGGGCGGCCGAGCGCCAGTTGCTCCAGCACCATCCCGGCGATGCCGGGCGGACGGGGCGTCCCTTTTGGCCAGTCGCCATAGGCCGAATCGCGGACCCGGTTGGCGGCGGCCTCGGCGACAGCCGCCCGGCTCGGCGCCGGGCCTTCGACGGGTTGCTGCCGGTCCGGGTAGATATCGGCGTCCGGGCAGCTTTCCTCGCGGCAGATACCGAAGCGGCGCAGCACCTCGCGGGCATGGGCCAGCCTGGTGGCGCCTTCCGCCCAGCCCGGCGGCGGCACCGGCGGGGACGGCAACTGGCGCATCTGCCAGTAGAGGAATTGCGGCGAGAGCCGGAAGCTGGGCAGGCAGCGCCGCATGTGCTGCAATTCCAGGCAGGCGGCCACGGCATAGGCAACGCAGGTGTCGCGGCTGCCCTGGTCGCGCGCCGGCCAATGCGCGGCCCGGCCCTCCAGCAGGTCTATGGCCGCCCCGCCCTTCGGGCCGCGGCCGGTCACGGCTGTTCCGTGGGGGGCGCGGGCGGCTTCAGCTCCGCGA
>JAEWCI010000551.1 GCA_023390705.1 Pseudomonadota bacterium | reverse complement strand
GGATTGGGGGATCACCAGCGAATGTGGCGCCTTGTCGCGCTGCTCTGTGTCTTGCTGGCCGCTGGCTGCGCTTCCCGCGCGCCGCAGCAGGCCGTGCCGCGCCCGTCCGGGAGCGGCGATCTTTCCTGCGTGCCCTATGCGCGGGCCCGCTCCGGCATCGCGCTGCAGGGCGATGCCTGGCAATGGTGGGAAGCCGCCGCCACCCGTTCCTATCACCGGGACCGCACGCCACGCCCCGGCAGCGTGCTGGTGCTGATGCGCACCTCCCGCCTGCCGCAGGGCCATGTGGCGGTGGTCTCGCGCATCGTCTCGGCGCGGGAGATCCGGGTGGACCACGCCAATTGGGCAAGCGGCCGGGCCAAGGGGCGGGAAGCGCGCGACCAGCCGGTGCAGGATGTCTCGCCGGGGAATGACTGGTCCCTGGTGCGGGTCTGGTATCCGCGCATCAATGACTACGGCGCCACCAATTACCCCGCCTTCGGCTTCATCCACCCCGGCATGGTCACCGCGGCCCGCCAGTAGGGCAGCGGGGCCTGTACATGGCGTGAGTGTCTGTACCAGCGGGCTTGCCTGGCACGCTACCGGCGCTGCCTGCGCCGGCTGGATCAGTGCAGGGAGTCCCCCCGGCACCGGCCCGCACGTCGCAGGCATGGGACCCGGGCGCTTCGCCGGCAGGCTTCGCGGTCGCATCGAGGCGGCTTCCCGCCGATGTGGAAGCGCCTTTGCGTCGGAGCTTGTGGTAACGGCCCCTGGGTCGGCAGGGCACGGGAACAACGCTATCCCGGGCGGACCAGCCGTTCCCCGACCGCAAGCCAAAGGGCCCGCGCATTGTGGTCCATCGCCAACAGGAGGCGCGAGGCACGACGGCTGGCTTCCTCAAGGTCGAGAGAAGCGGCGAGCGCATCAGGCGGAGTTGTGCCGGTTGTCACCCCGGCGTCCTGGCCCCGCAGCAGCCAGTCAGCGGACACCCCAAGCGTGGAGCACAGGCGGTCAAGCGCTTCGTTCCCGGGGAAGCCGTAGCCCTTGACCCACCTGTTGATACTGTTCGGGTGCATGCCGGCCTTACGAGCCAGTTCCGCCTGCATGATACCGCGGTTTTCCATCGCCTGCCGGAGCCTGCGGCCGAATGCCGTTGAGCTTGCCGGATCGCCCCCAAGGTCCAGCCGCCTTGCGTCCGGCACATCATTCCCTTGGTGATTTTCTCGCAGCAGGGTCATGCCACCTTATTACTGCACTAATGTTTGCCGCAGTCGCGCGGCCGGGAATTCCCTTATCGACAGCGGTGACGTTCGCGGGCTTCGCCGGTTCCGCCACAATCTCGTGGACTGCGGCCTCAGCGGAAGAAGCGGAAAAGGCAGCCTGAAGGCCGCCTTTTCCTTCAGCGGCCGTCGCCGCAGGCGTCAGGTGCCCGACGCCATTGCCGGTCCGGTGCGACGCCGCCTGCTGAGGAAGCCGAGCCCGAGGAGTCCAGCGCCGAACAGCCCGAGGCTTGCCGGTTCCGGCACCGCGATCGTGTTGTCGGTATCGGAGTTCGTGACCGTCGCGGTGAAGGAGCCATTGGCGCCGAAACTCGCGGTGCCAAGGGCGAGATCGGAGGTCGCGAACGTAAAGCTGGTCCCGGTCAGGCCGTAGAAGGCGGCAAGACTCGGGTTCTTGGTATCCACGCCAAAGCCGGTGAAGTTGATGGAGTTGCCCCCGCTGGCAAGGCCGACCGACACGGAGTCGAAGGAGCCGGTCAGCAGAGTGCCGCTGGCGATCGCGGTTGCCCCGGACAAGGCCGTGCCGGTGATCGTGAAGGTCCCCCCCGAAGCGAAGAGGTAGGTGGGCGTTTCAACGATGTTGGGACCGGTGGTGAAGTTCAGTTCGCATCCCGCGCAGTTCAGCACCGTGCCGTTCTGGAGTGGTGTGCCGGAACCCAGGATCGAGTAGTAATCGATACCGGAGCCCACCAGCGGTCCGCCGATTCCGTTGTAGCTCAAGGTGCCATTCTGGGCCCCGGCGTCATCGTCGAAAGAAATTATGGCCGCCGCGTTGGCTGCCGCCGCCAGGCTCATCGTCGCAAAGCCGGCAGCGACAAGGCCCAGGAGATGGTTTCTCAGCTTCATGTCGACTGACTTCCCTATTCCAAGTGCCGGGGCGGATCGCGCCACTGCGGCATCAGCCTACAATGCAAGCTTCATGCCGCAGCATAGGGCCGAAAATCTGGCGTGATTTTTCAGCAGCTTAATCCCTCCATAAAGCGAAACGTCGAGGCCGGAATGAGAGATTGTAAAGAAACCTAACAAAACGAACCTGCGTAGTTATATCGCCGAAGTGAAACCCAAGGTTGGCTGGCAAGGGAACCATGCGGGAACGGGGAAAAACCGAAGCCGTGCCGCGGGTCAGCGTGCTGGTGACGACGCATAACGGCGCCGCCCTCCTTGGCGAGAGCCTCGACAGCGTCCTCGCCCAGAGCTTCCGCGCCTTCGAGCTGGTGGTGGTGGACGATGCCTCGACGGATGCAACGCCAGCCCTGCTCGCCGCCTATGCCGCGCGTGACCCGCGCATCCAGGTGCTGCGGCCGGACCGCAATCTCGGTGTGGTGGGCGCCCGCAACCTGGGCTTTGCCGCTTGCCGGGGCGAATACCTCGCCGCGCTTGACCATGACGACCTCTGCCACCCCGACCGGCTCGCGGCGCAGGTGGCGCATCTGGACGCGGATCCGAAGCTGGTGCTGCTCGGTACTGCCGCGGTACTCGCCGAAGGCGGGCGCAGCCGTGTCACCGACTACGACACGCCTGGCACGCCCCTGCTGATGCGCTGGGCGCTGCATGTGGACAATCCGCTGACCTGGTCCTCCATCATGTTCCGGACCGAAGCGGTACGCAGACTCGCTGGCCCCTTCATGCGGCCGGAATTCGAGTATGCGGATGATTACGACCTCTACCACCGGCTGCTCGCGGTGGGGGACATCGCGCGGCTCGACACGGCGTTGACCACCTATCGCTGGCACGCCCGCAACACGACGTACAGCCATGCCAGCATCCTCTTCGCCAATGCAGCGCGGGTGCTGGCGGCCGCCTACCGGCCCTGGCTGGGAACGGAGAGGGCCGGCCCGGCGGCGGATCTGGTGATCCGCCATCTTTCCGAGCGGGAGCCGCCCCGCGACATGGCGACAGTCCACCGGTTGGGCGAGGTGCTGGAGCGCGTGCTCGCCGGCTTCTGCGCGGACCTGGCTCTTTCCCCCGCCGACCGCACAGCGGTCGAGGTGCAGGCCGCCGCCAGCTGGTGGCGTGTGGTGCGCAGTGCGGCACGGGCGGGCCTGCCCGGTGCCTTGCGGCTGCACCGCACCCGACCCAGCCTCTGCCGGGGCCCAGGGCCCGGCCTGGCCGATGTCCTGATCTCCGCGGCAGCCGGTACGCTCAGGGCGAGCGGTGCGGCGCGGCCTTTCATGGCACTGCTGCGCCGGCCGCGGGTTCACCTCACGAGGCCCCGCGACCCCTCGTCCGATTGAAGGTCCGGCAACCACGGAGCCGCCTCCGGCAGGGCGATGAAGCTACCGGCCGGGACGGGAAGGGATGGCGGGCGGGCTCGTCTCCGCCAGCCACGGTTCGCCCCCTGCGCCCGGTCAGTGGCCCAGCGGGACCCACCCCGGATGCTCGAAGGCCTCGCCATAGGCGTCGAGCGCCCGGACGATCGCCACCGCACCCGCCGCGCGGTCGCCCTCGCCCTTCATGAGGTCGATCCCGTCGAGGATCTGCGCCAGGACCAGGTGAAGCTGCGCGTCGGCTTCCTCGGGGAGCTTGCAGTTCGCGGTCACGTCATCGATCTGCGCCTGCACCTGATCGGCCAGGGTGGCAAACCCGCCCGCCGGTAGCCGGCCGGCGTGGATCGCGGGCAAGGCCGCGGCCATGAGGTCCCGCAGGCGGGTCATGCCGCCGCGCAGTGCCGCATCGCTCGGCCATTGCCGGCCGTGGTCAAGCGTGATGCCGGCGATCGCCTCTCCGGCATGGGCATGAACTCCGGCGGCCGATGCGCCTCCGGCCAGGCCCAGGGCGAGGGCCAGGCCGAGCACGGCCGGGGTGA
>JAEWCI010000466.1 GCA_023390705.1 Pseudomonadota bacterium | reverse complement strand
CCACACTGCACCGCTCCCTGGCCTCCCTTGGGGGCGCCGCGGCGCCAACGGCCCTCTTCGCCCTGGGCGGCGTGCTGGGCAGGCTGCGGATCGGCGCGCCGCTCGCCGTGGCGGCGGCGGCGATCAGCTTCGCCAAGCTGGTGCTCTATCCCGCGCTGGTCTGGCTGGCGCTGGGGCCGCTGCTGGGCCTGCCGAAGCTATGGGTGCAGGCCGGGGTGCTGCTGGCGGCGCTACCCACCGCAACCAACGCCTTCGTCCTGGCGCAGCGCTACAACACGGAGCCGAAGCAGGTTTCGGCCGCCATCCTGCTCTCGACGCTGGTGGCGGCATTCAGCTTCCCCGTCACTGCCTGGCTCCTCGCAGTGGGCAACTGAACCAGCGGCATGAATGTTCCATTCATGCCGAGGCGCCGAACGGCGCCCGCCACCAGTGCGGCGAAGCCAAGCAAACCGGAGGTTTGCGCCCGGCATCGGAAGGCAGTTGATCGGTCATGACCAACTGCCGTCGGCATGAAGGCTACAACCGGGCCAGCGCCGCGCCCCAGGTCAGGCCGCCGCCGATGCCTTCCATCACCACCAGGTCGCCGCGCTCCATGCGGCCGGAAGCGTAGGCCTCGGCCAGCGCCAGTGGAATGGAGGCGGCGGAGGTGTTGGCGTGGCGGTCCACGGTGACGATCACCCGCTCCGGCGGCAGCGCCAGCTTGCGGCCCATGGCGTCTATGATGCGGCGGTTCGCCTGGTGCGGCACCAGCCATTGCACATCGCCATGGCCAAGCCCGTTGGCCGCCAGCGCCTCATCCACCACGGAGGCCAGCTTGGAGACGGCGTGGCGGAACACTTCCTTCCCCGCCATGCGCAGCTTGCCGCACTGGCCGTTGGAGCCGGCGCCGCCATCCACCAGCAGGATGTCGCCGAACCGGCCATCGCTGTGCAGATGGGTGGAGAGGATGCCGCGGTCCGAGGCGGTGCCGCGCCCCTGTTCCGCCGTCAGCACCACCGCCCCGGCACCGTCGCCGAACAGCACGCAGGTGCCGCGATCCGTCCAGTCGAGGATGCGGGAGAAGACCTCGGTGCCGATCACCAGCGCGCAACGCGCCTGGCCGCTGCGGATGAAGGCATCCGCGGTGGCCAGCGCATAGACGAAGCCGGTGCAGGCCGCCGAAAGATCGAAGGCGAAGCCGCGTGTGATGCCCAGCATCTGCTGGATGCGCACCGCGGTGGAGGGAAAGGCGCTGTCCGGCGTTGCGGTGCCGACGATGATGCAGTCCACCCGGGAAGCATCGATGCCGGCGCGTTCCAGCGCCTGCCGTGCCGCCGCGGCACCGAGGCTGGAGGCGGTTTCCTCCGGGGCGGCGATATGGCGCTGACGGATGCCGGTGCGGTCGAAGATCCAGGCATCGGTAGTGTCGAGCCCGTATTCGGCGGCGAGCGCATCATTGCTCAACACCTTCTCGGGCAGGTAGCCGCCGCAGCCGGCGATCAGCGAACGCAGGGACATCGGACTGGTCCGTCAGCTCTTCACAGGGGCAAGGACCGGCCGCGCGGGATGCGTGGAAAGCCGGCCGATGCCATCGCGGATATTGTCGTTGAAGCGGTGCGTTACCATGTCCATCGCGACATCCACGGCATGGGCGAAGCCCAGCGCGTCGGTGCCGCCATGGCTCTTCACCACCACGCCGTTCAGCCCCAGCAGGATGGCACCGTTGTAGCGCCGCGGGTCCATCCATTCGCGCAAACGGTCGAGCGCCGGCCGCGCCAACAGGTAGCCCATCCTTGCAGGGACGGAACTGGTGAAGACCTGGCGCAGCAGGTCGCGCATCAGCTTCAGCGCGCCCTCGCCGGTCTTCAGTGCGACATTGCCGGTGAAGCCGTCGGTGACGATGACGTCCACCGTGCCCGCGGCGATGTCATGGCCTTCGACGAAGCCCTGAAAGCCGGGCGCGATATGGCTGTCCTTCAGCACATCGGCGGCCTGGCGCACCCGTTCGTCGCCCTTCAGCTCCTCGGAGCCGACATTGAGCAGCCCGATGCTGGGGGTGGTGAGGCCAAGAACGGCGCGCGCGAAGGCGTCGCCCATCACGGCGAATTCCACCAGGTTGCGCGCGTCGCACTGCACATTGGCGCCAAGGTCGAGCATGACCACATCGCCGCGTGCCGAAGGCGCGATGGCGGCCAGGGCCGGCCGGTCGATTTCCGGCAGGGTCTTCACCACGATCTTGGCGAGCGCCATCAGCGCGCCGGTATTGCCGGCCGAGACCACGCCCGCCGCCTCGCCACCCGCCACGGCATCAATCGCCAGGCGCATGGAGCTGTTGCGGCCCTGGCGCAGGGCAGCGGTCGGCTTCATGTCGCCAGGAATGACATCCGGGGCGTGGCGCAGTGAGCAGAGCTTCGCCGCCCGCTTGCGCTTAGCCAGCGGACCGCTCAGCCGCGCTTCGTCGCCCACCAGCAGGAAACGGGCCTGTGGATGGCGTTCGGCCGCCAGCTCAAGCCCATCCAGCACGATGTCGGGCGCGTTGTCGCCACCCATGGCATCCACCGCCAGGGAGTAGCCATGCGACACGTTCACGCACCCCCGGCGAGCTGGGCCACGGCGATCAGGTGCGGACGGCCGCCTTCAGGGCGTCGCCAGCCGGCACCACCTCGCGCCCATCGTAATGGCCGCAATGCGAGCAGACATTGTGCGGGCGCCGGAGCTCGCCGCAATTGGGGCACTCGGCATGGGCCTCGCGCGAAAGCGCCTCGTGGCTGCGGCGCATGCCGCGGCGGGAGGGCGAAACCTTCTTCTTCGGAACGGCCATGGTTGCCGAGCCTTTCTTTCGGAACGCAGTCGGGTCTAGCGGAAGGGCGGCGTCCTAGCACCACCCCCCCTGCTCCGCAAGCGACGCCGTGCCATCTGGCCGGCAGAATGGCCAGGATCAGTTCTTGTTCTCGTCACGCCGCAGCCGCGCCAGGGCGCCGAAGCCATGTGCCGAGGGGTCCTGTGCCTCGGCCGGCAGTTCCGCGCCGGGAGCGCGGGGATAGGGGTCGAGCGCGAGGGCAAGCTGTTCGGCCAGGACCTCGCCGAGATCAACACTGCCATCCGGGGCCGATTCGACCTCGTCCGGGTCCTCCGGGCCGTCCTCCGGCTCCCGCCCGGGCGGCAGCAGACGGAGCGCCACCGTTTCCGCCACCTCCTGGGGCACCGGTTCCAGCGTCACCACGCATTCCTGGGTGAGGCGAGCGGTCAGCCGCCCATCCACGCGGACCGAGCCGTCCGGCTCCGGAGTCAGGCGCAGGGCGGCGCAGAACGACTCGACACCCAGGATACCGAATCGGTTGGCCAGTGCGGCGCATTCGGCCGGACTTGCCTCCAGGTCGAGCGGCTGGCCCTCCCGCCGCACCACGCCCAGATTCAGGCGGCGGGAAAACTCCACGCTCTCCGGCAAGCCAGGGTCAGGCGGCATCGGCGGCGGTCCCTTGCGGCGCGGGGAAGTCCACGCGGCCAGCCCGGAGCGCCGCCAGGGGCTGGGCCTCCAGCGCCGCCAGCACCGCCATGGCGTGCTCCGCCAGCCGCCGGGCAGCCTCGGTCGGGCCCCCGGGGGAAGGCTCACACCGCCAGATATTACGTTCCAGCGCCTGGGCCAGCGCGGTCGGGTCGGCGGCGTCCAGTGCCGCTTCATAGGCCTGGGCACGGCCGTGGAAGGCTTCCCACATCCGCTTCACCCGCTTGCCCACGGCCAGGTCGCCCACGCCCATTTCCCGCAGGTTGAGGTCCATGTCCGAGAACATGGCGTCGAACACCGCCTGGGCCAGTGCCGGCCCATCCGCCTCGGTATCCCGCCGCAGCCGGCGGATCAGCAGGGCGACATGCAGGCCCACCAGGTCGAAGCGGCCATCCAGGGTGTCCGGTACCGCCAGGGCGCCGTAGAACCAGCCCCCCCGCGCGGCGGCAACGGCAGCGCCATAGAGTTCGAAGCCCGGCCTTTCGTGTGGCTTGCGGCGGAACAGGGCGGAAAGGCCCATGGCACGAATCCTCGGGGCGGATGGCAGCGCGGTTGACCCGGCCGCGGCAAACTGGCATTCGGCCCAGACATGGATCGCCCCTCCCGCCCGGTCAACGCACCGCAAGCGCATCCGATTTTTACCGGACTGCGCCGCGCGGCCCTCGCCCTGCCCCTGCTGCTGGGGGCGTGCAGCTACATTGATGCCCCGGCCATCGTCCGCGGGCATCGCGTCACCGATGACCAGCTGCGGGAGATCACCCCGGGCGTGCAGTCCCGGGCCGACGTCCAGACCCTGCTGGGTTCCCCGACGGCCTCCAGCACCTTCGACGACAGCAGCTGGTACTATATCAGCGCGGAAACCCGGCTGCGGCCCGGCATGCGCCAGGCATTGACGGACCAGCGTGTCGTGGCGATCGATTTCGACGAGAGCGGCAAGGTCCGCCAGATACGCGAACTGGGCGAAGCGGATGCCCGCCCGGTCACCATTGTCTCGCGGGAGACACCGGTGCCGGGCAACGAACGGACGCTGCTGCAGGCCCTGTTCGGCAATGTCGGCCGGATCGGCCCCGGCGCGAGCACCCTGGGCGGGGCAGCCGCCACCAACCCCGGCTCGCCCGGCTCCGGCTCAGGCCGCTAGGGCTGGTAACGGCCTGGCAGGCGTTGCCGGAGGCGGGACTGGCGTAGGCATTGGTTCCAGCCCCGGGAAAGGTCGGCCCATCATTCTTCTGGCCATGGTCAGGACGATAACGGGCCAGGCGGGTCAGCCGCCGGTGGCGCTCGGTAGGGTATAGAACATCGAATCCGGCACACCGGAGAGCGCGTCGCTGTAGGCGGTAAAGGTGAATTGGATCTCGGTGAAGTTCAGGGTCAGCCTCTCCTCCGGCTGGCCATCCGCGCCGGCTGCGATCTCGTAGGAGCTAACGCCGCAATCCTTCAGCTTGTAGACGGCGAATGCCTCCGGCCCGCTCTGGCCGGTGCGGACGAAATGGATTTCCACCTCGCGGTCGAAGCTCCCGAGCAATGCCTGATGGGTAAGCTGAACCGAGGTCGCGTCCATCGCCTTGGTGACCTGCACATCCTGCACAGTAGGTTCGGTATTGCCGCGGGAGGCAGCGCGCATGGTGCTGACGGAGCGGGAAGCACCCCAATGGAAGGCGTGCAGCCGGATGAAACCCGACGCGCCGTTGAGGTCCGATTCGCCGGTAACGCCTTCATACTTCATGAAGATGGACATGGGGGCGCGGTTTCCGCGGAGGCTGGAGGTTCAAAAACGAAGCGCCGGACGGAAGGCTGGGCGCTGAACGCGCCTTCGCCCTCCCCGGCGCCACGGTGATCCGGCCCCAGTGTCCGGGGCCGGGCCAGGACCGTCAGACCTTCTTGTCTTCGGCCAGGTTCCAACCGTAAGTGTTCGGGCTACCGGTCAGGTCATCGCCGATCGGCGAATAGGTCATGGTGATCTTGTCGAAGTTCAGGCTGACGGACTCCGAGGGGCGATCGCCGCCGGAGGACATCGAGAAGCCACTGATACCGCAGCCCTCGAGCTCGAACTTCAGGTACATCTCGGCCTGGCCCGCGCCGGTGCGGACGAAATTGATTTCCACCTGCTTGTCCAGCTTGCCTTCGCAGGCCTGGGTCAGCAGGTCGATCGAGGTGCCGTCGGTCGCCTTGGTGACGACGATCTCGCTGATCGAAACCACCGTGCCCTCGCGGGTCGAGGTGCCGCGCGCCGAGGAGATGCCGCGGCCGACGCCAAACTGGAAGGAACTCACTTCGAAATGGTCCTCGAAGCCGGCAACCTTCGATTCGCCGGTGATACCATCGTACTTCACGAGAATAGCCATATGTCGCTT
>JAEWCI010000427.1 GCA_023390705.1 Pseudomonadota bacterium | reverse complement strand
GCCTGACGGAGGGCGCGGCCCGGAAGGCCCGGCGCAGGCCGGCCAATCCCTCCGCCCTTCGGCCATGCCGCAGCCGCTCCCGCGCGACGATCCAGCCATTCTCGGCCTCCGCCCGCCACCTGAGCCGCTCCAGCCGCGCCGGCCCCAGCCGCGCCGGCAGGGCCGGGTTGCCGAAGATGGCCTGCATGGCCGGGGCGAAGGCGGCGGGGTCGCTGGCCATGCGGCGATAGGCGCTGCCCTGGCGTTCACGCACGAAGAGCACCGGCGCCGAGCCCTGCAGCGCGGCGAAGGGCCCATGCAGCGCCAAGCGGGTCCAGTATTCCCAATCCTCGCCATAGCGCAGCTCCGTCCGGAAGCTGCCGGTCGCCGCAATGGCTTCCCGCCGGACCAGGACCTGGCCGCCATTGGCGAAGAGGTTCCGCACCAGCAGGGTTTCCAGCAGGTCGCCGCCGGGGCAGGGGCGGGGCGCGCGCAACGGTGCGTCGCCCGGCCGCGCCGATTCCGCCATCGGCACTGCCGGGCCGCAGGCGGCCACGGCCCGCGGTGCCCCCCCTAGCGCCGCCGAAAGCCGGGCCAGGGCATCCGGCGCCAGCCAGTCATCGGCATCCAGGAACAGCATCGCGCCGCCGCATGCCGCCGCCATGGCCCGGCCACGGGCCGCGGAGACGCCGGCATTCTCCTGCCGGATCAGCCGGATGCGTGGGTCCGGGAAGGCCGCCACAATATCGGCGGTGCCATCGGTGGAGCCGTCGTCCACCACCAGCAATTCCCAATCGGGAAGGGATTGCACCAGCACGCTGTGCAGCGCCACACCGATGAAGGGCCCAACGTTGTAGGCCGGCATGATGACCGAAATGGCAGGGGTGGCGATCATGGCAGGCGCATCGCACATCCTGGCCGCGCCGGCGATGCCACGCCCTGCTGCCGCACGAGGATGTGCAGCGGCTGGCGCGGGGACGACCGCGTTGTTCAGGCTTTGGGGCGGCGGCCCCGCCCGAGCAGCACGGCCAGAACCAGGCCGGTGGCAATGCCGGCCATCGGCCCCAGGGCGAAGGCGGCCGCCATGGCGCCAGCACCTTCGCGGTCGAAATATCCGGTGGCCTCGACATAGGCCATGTAGGACAGCACCACGGCAACCCAACCCAGGACCAGGCCGAGCACCAGGCCGAAGCCCGCCCGCAGCAGGGAGAAGCGGCGCGCCGGTGCCGCCGCTTCGCTCATCCCCGCCTGTCCGCTCAGGCTTCGGCGGAAACCGGGATGCCCTTGTCCTTCAGCATCTGCTGCAACTCGCCGGCCTGGAACATCTCCATGACGATGTCGCAGCCGCCGACGAACTCCCCCTGCACATAGAGCTGCGGGATGGTCGGCCAGTTGGCATAGGCCTTGATCCCTTCGCGGATTTCCATGTCCTCCAGCACGTTCACGCCCTTGAAGGGCACGCCGAGATGGCTGAGGATCTGCACCACGCGGGCGCTGAACCCGCATTGCGGGAATACCGGCGTGCCCTTCATGTAGAGGACGACGGGGTTCGCCTTGATGTCGCTCTCGATCCGCTCGAAGGCCGGGTTGGTCATCTGTCTCTCCTTACTCGGGGGCTGAGGTCTGCAGGGCGAGGGCGTGCAGCTCGCCCCCCATGCGGCCGCGCAGCGCGGCATAGACCAACTGGTGCTGCTGCACGCGGCTCTTGCCGCGGAAGGCTTCCGAGACGACCGTGGCGGCATAGTGGTCGCCATCCCCGGCCAGGTCCTCGATCGTCACCTGGGCATCGGGCAGGGCGTCCTTGATCAGGGCCTCGATCTCCGCCGGCTGCATCGCCATGGTCAGGCTCTCTCCTCCATCAGGGCCGGCAGGGTCGCTTCATGCGCCTCCCGCAGCGCCGACACCGATATGGAAACGCCCCCCGGCAAGGCCAAGTCCCCGCCGCCCGAACGCCCCAGCCGTATCGCCGGCACCCCGGCGGCGGCGGCTTCGGCCAGCAACGCCGGGGCATCGGCCACGGCCAGGACATAGCGGCCCTGGTCCTCGCCGAACCAGAAGGCATGGGGCGGCAGGCCGGTAGGCGGCGCGGCCAGGGTGGCGCCAATGCCGCTCGCCATGGCCATTTCCGCCACCGCCACCAGCAGCCCGCCATCCGAGGCATCGTGGCAGGCCGCGACCTTGCCCTCGCGGATCTGCGCGCGGACGAAGTCGCCATTGCGGCGTTCGGCGGCAAGGTCAACCGGCGGCGGCGCACCTTCCTCCCGCCCGGCGATTTCGCGCAGCCAGAGCGACTGGCCGAGCCAGCCCCGCGTCTCGCCGATCAGCACCAGGTCGTGCCCGGCGGGCAGGACGAGGCCCACGGCCTGCCGCACATCCTCCAGCACGCCGACGCCGCCGATGGCGGGGGTGGGCAGGATCGCCCGGCCTTCCGTCTCATTGTAGAGCGAGACGTTGCCGCTCACGACCGGGAAGTCGAGCGCCAGGCAGGCTGCGGCCATGCCGCGCACCGCGCCGGCGAACTGGCCCATGATCTCGGGCTTCTCGGGATTGCCGAAATTCATGTTGTCGGTGATGGCCAGGGGCAGGCCGCCCACCGCGGTGATGTTGCGCCAGGCCTCGGCTACCGCCTGCTTGCCGCCCTCTTCGGGGTCGGCCAGGCAGTAGCGCGGGGTGACATCGGTGGTCATGGCCAGGGCGCGGTCATGGTCCTCGATGCGGACCACCGCGGCGTCGGCCGCGCCGGGGCGCTTCGCCGTCTGGCCGCCGACCATGCTGTCATACTGGTCCCAGATCCAGCGGCGGGAGCAGAGATCGGGGCAGGCCACCAGCTTCCGCAGCGCGGCCTCCAGGCCCACCGGGTCAGGGATGGCGGCGGCGTCCAGCACCGGCTGCTTCGGCGTCTCCGCGGTCGGGCGCTGGTAGAGTGGCGCTTCCGATTCCAGCGGCGCCAGCGGGATGTCAGCCTCCACCTGACCCTTGTGGCGGATGACGATGCGGCCGGTATCGGTCAGATGGCCGATGACGGCGAAGTCCAGTTCCCATTTGCGGAAGATCGCCTCGGCCACGGCCTCGCGGCCGGGCTTCAGGATCATCAGCATGCGCTCCTGGGATTCGGAGAGCATCATCTCATAGGCGGACATGCCTTCCTCGCGCTGGGGGACATTGTCCAGCACCAGCTCGATTCCCATGCCGCCCTTGCCCGCCATCTCGACGGAGGAGGAGGTGAGGCCCGCCGCGCCCATGTCCTGGATGGCGACGATGGCGTCGGTTTCCATCAGTTCCAGGCAGGCCTCGATCAGCAGCTTCTCGGCGAAGGGATCGCCGATCTGCACCGTCGGGCGCTTCTCCTCGCTGTCCGCGCTGAATTCGGCGCTGGCCATGGTGGCGCCATGGATGCCGTCCCGCCCGGTCTTGGAGCCGACATAGACCACGGGATTCCCGATGCCGGTCGCCGCGGCGTAGAAGATGCGGTCGGCGCGGGCGATGCCGACCGTCATGGCGTTGACCAGCGGGTTGCCGTTGTAGGCCGGGTGGAAATTCACCTCGCCGCCCACGGTGGGCACGCCGACGCAATTGCCGTAGCCGCCGATGCCGCGCACCACGCCGTCTATCACCGCCTTCATCCGCGGCGCGTCCGGCATGCCGAAGCGCAGCGCGTTGAGGTTGGCGATGGGCCGCGCGCCCATGGTGAAGACATCGCGCAGGATGCCGCCCACGCCCGTCGCCGCGCCCTGATAGGGCTCGATGAAGCTCGGGTGGTTGTGGCTCTCCATCTTGAAGACGGCGGCCAGCCCCTCGCCGATGTCGATGACGCCGGCATTCTCGCCCGGACCCTGGATGACCCAGGGCGCCTTGGTCGGCAATTGCTTCAGCCAGTAGCGGGACGACTTGTAGGAGCAGTGCTCGCTCCACATCACGCTGAACAGGCCGAGCTCGGTGAGCGAGGGCGTGCGGCCGAGGATGGCCAGCACGCGCTGGTACTCGTCCGGCTTCAGGCCGAATTCCGCGGCAAGCTGGGCGGCGCGCTCGGGGGCGAGTGGGGTGGGCTGGTCGGTCATGTCGTCCCTCACGCCGCGGCGAAGCTGGCGGCCAGGCTCTCGAACAGCGGCAGGCCGTCGGTGCCGTCGATCAGCGGGTCCACCTGGTTCTCGGGGTGTGGCATCAGGCCGAGCACGCGCAGGTTCGGGCTGTAGATGCCGGCGATGCTGCGCGCGCTGCCGTTGCGGTTGGCGGCTTCCGTCACCTCGCCCGTGGGCGTGACATAGCGCAGCGCCACCAGGTTCTCGCCCTCCAGCCGGTCCAGAGTGGCATCGTCGGCGAAGTAGTTGCCGTCGCCATGCGCCATGGTGGCGCGGAAGACCTGGCCGCGCTGGAAGCGGTGGGTGAAGGGCGTGTCCGTCCGCTCCACCCGCATGTGGCAATCCATGGAGAGGAAGCGCAGCGAGGCATTGCGCAGCAGCGCCCCGGGCAGCACCCCGGCCTCGATCAGGATCTGGAAGCCGTTGCACACGCCAAGCACATGCCCGCCCTTCGCGGCGAAATCCGTGACCGCCGGCATGACGGGCGAACGCGCGGCCATGGCGCCGCAGCGGAGGTAGTCGCCATAGGAGAAGCCGCCGGCCAGCACCGCGAGGTCCAGTCCGGCGGGCAGTTCCGTCTCGGTATGCCAGAGGATCTGCGGCCTGCGGCCGGTCACGCGGGCCAGCGCCAGCGCCATGTCGCGCTCGCGGTTGGTGCCGGGGAAGAGGATGATGGCTGCCTTCATGCGCCTATCCGAAGCTCCAGCGGGCCAGGCCCGCGAAAAGACCGAGGGGCAGGTGGGGCGCGCCGCTCATCCCTGCCAGATCCGCAGCCAGTTGATCCCGCCCAGGAACAGCAGCGTCACCACCGCCGCCAGGGCGGCCGCGGTGAACCAGCGGTTCACCTTGCGCTTCTGCGCCGCCACCCAGCCCTGGGCCAGGCCGCGTGGCGTCGGCGCCAGCGGCGCCTGGGGCATCCGCTCCTCTCGCCAGCGCAGGCCGATGGCGATCACCACCGTCAGCCCGACCATGAGGAAGAGCGAAAGCTTGATCACCTTAGTGTCCTGCCCCTGAAGTTCGTGGGCATTGCCCACGAACGGAAGGGATAAGCAGGCCACTGGAGACAAAGGCCAGTGGCCCGGGAACGAAGGCCGAAGGGCTTCGGAATCGGGACACTAGGCCAGCTCCACCCGGAAGCTTTCGATCACCGTATTGGCCAGCAGGCGGCGGGCCATGTCCTCGGCCAGGGCCTTGGCCTTCGCCGGGTCGGTCTCGGCCAGTTCCAGCTCGATCACCTTGCCGGCCCGCACTTCGCCCACCCCGGCGAAGCCCATGGTGCCGAGGGCATGGCCGATGGCCTTGCCCTGGGGGTCCAGCACGCCCGCCTTGGGCATGACCGTCACGCGCGCCTTCATCGTGGCTCCGTCATCTCGATGTTGTCCCGGCCCGCCCGCAGGCGGCCCACCGCATAGCCCACGCCGGCGGCGAGCCCGGCGATCACCGCCGCCGCACCGCCATCCTGCGGGAACAAGCCCACCAGCCACCACAGCACGAAGAAGCCCAGCGCGGCGCAGCAGGCGATGAAGATCTCGGTCGCGATCCGCAGCATCTGGCCTCCTATCCCTGCCTGGCGGCTACTGCATCAGCTCCGGGCCCTTGAGGTCCCGCACCCCGGCTTCCGGCAGGATGCCGAGGCGCCGGGCCACTTCCTGATAGCCTTCCTCCACCTTGCCGAGGTCGCGGCGGAAGCGGTCCTTGTCCATCTTCTCGCCCGTCTTGGCGTCCCACAGCCGGCAATTGTCCGGGCTGATCTCATCCGCCAGGACGATGCGCATTTCCTCATTCTCGTAGAGGCGGCCGAATTCCAGCTTGAAGTCCACCAGGGTGATGCCGACGCCGAGCAGCAGGCCGGTGAGGAAGTCGTTCACCCGGAGCGTCAGCGCCACCATGTCGTCGATGTCCTGGGTGCTGGCCCAGCCGAAGGCGGTGATGTGCTCCTCGCACACCATCGGATTGTTCAGCGCATCGTTCTTGTAGTAGTACTCCAGGATGCTGCGCGGCAGGCGCGTGCCTTCCTGGATGCCGAGCCGCGTGCTCAGGCTCCCGGCGGCGACGTTGCGCACCACCACCTCCAGCGGGATGATCTCCACCTCGCGGATAAGCTGTTCCCGCATGTTCAGCCGGCGGATGAAATGCGTCGGAATGCCGATCTCCATCAGCCGCATCATCAGGTATTCGCTGATGCGGTTGTTCAGCACGCCCTTGCCGGTGATGGTGCCCTTCTTCTGGGAGTTGAAGGCGGTGGCGTCGTCCTTGAAATACTGTACCAGGGTGCCAGGCTCGGGACCCTCGAACAGGATCTTGGCCTTGCCCTCATAGAGCTGCCGGCGTCGCGCCATGGGTGAGAAATCCTTGTTTCCGTCGCCGCGGCAAGGGCCTGGCGGCATGAGGCCGGAGCCTCCGGCGCCGCGGGTATAGCAAGGACCGGGCCGCCCCGCCACGACCCCGGCCGAAGCCTGGGCTGCGCCCGGCGCAGGGGCGGCGCCGTTCAGACGGTTTCCGTCATGACTTCCCGGAAAGGGGCCGCATCCGGAGGCCCGGCGGCGAAGCGCCAGAGCATGGTCCCGGTTGCGCCCAGGGCGAGCAGGGAGGCGGACACCGTGCCGAAGCCGCCCAGCGGCGGCACGTTCAGCGCCGCCGCCCGGCCTTCCTCCGGGCTGCTGCCGCCATCGGCCAGGAGCCTTTCCCAGGAAGACCAGTTGCCCGAATCCGGCTCCGGCGGCGGTGCCGAGCGGAAGCGGGGCAGGTGCCGGGCGGTGCGCGGGCTGGAAAGGTCGTTGGGTTCATGGGCGGTGACCATGGAAACCCCTTCACCCAGCGGCATCACCTCCGCCCGGCCATGTCCCAGGCCGCGCAGGAAGAAGCCGGCCTCCCGGTCGAAGATCACCATGTTGAAGGGGCGCCATTCGCCGGCTGGCAGTCCGGCGATGAGGGCGGCAGCGGCCGTGGCCGAAGCGGCACCCAGCGCCAGCAGCGGCAATTCGCCACGGGAACGCTTGCCGGGCGCGGGGCCCAGGCTGCCGGCGCGGTTCAGCACCGTGGCGACCACCCCGGCGCGGCTGGCAGCCATCCAGGTGCCGCCGGCGTTGCGGTCCCGGCCGCCGGTCA
>JAEWCI010000209.1 GCA_023390705.1 Pseudomonadota bacterium | reverse complement strand
GCCCAGCGCCAGAGCTTCGCCGCCGTGGAGCGCCGGCTGCGCGACTTCGCCGAGGTGGGATACACCCTGGCTGGCCGCGGCAGCAGCGGCGCACGGCCGGCCTAGCGATTCCCCCTATGCCGTGCGGTCCACGCCGCCGGCATGCAGCGCGGCCTGCGCCGCCGCCAGCCGCGCCACCGGGACGCGATAGGGCGAGCAGGAGACGTAATCCAGCCCCGCCCCTTCACAGAACTCGATGGAAGCCGGGTCGCCGCCGTGCTCGCCGCAGATGCCGAGCTTGAGGTCGGACTTCACGCCGCGGCCCTTCTCCGTGGCGATCCGCACCAGCGTGCCGACGCCTTCCACATCCAGCGAGACGAAGGGGTCCTTCGGCAGGATGCCCTTCTCGACATAGAGCGGCAGGAATTTGCCGGCATCGTCGCGCGACAGGCCGAAGGCGGTCTGGGTCAGGTCGTTGGTGCCGAAGCTGAAGAAATCCGCCACCTCGGCGATCGCATCGGCGGTCAGCGCGGCGCGCGGCAGCTCGATCATCGTGCCGACATAGTATTCCACATGGTAGCCGGACTCGGCGAAGACTTCCTGCGCCACCTTGTCCACCTGGGCGCGGGTGATCTCCAACTCCCGCCTGGTCGCCACCAGCGGGATCATGATCTCCGGCACCGGCGCCTTGCGGGTTTCCTGGCCGATCTGCACCGCGGCCTCGAAGATGGCACGGGCCTGCATCTCGTAGATTTCCGGGAAGCTGATGCCGAGCCGGCAGCCGCGGTGGCCGAGCATCGGGTTGGCTTCCGAAAGCTCCGCCGCGCGGCGCTGCACCGTCGCCACATCGGTCCCGAGCGAGGAGGCGACCTCGGCCATCTCGGCCTCGCCATGCGGCAGGAATTCGTGCAGCGGCGGGTCGAGCAGGCGGATGGTGACCGGCAGCCCCGCCATGATGCGGAACAGCTCGGCGAAATCCTCCCGCTGGAAGGGCAGCAGCCGGGCCAGGGCGTCGCGCCTGCCGCGTTCGGTCTCGCTCATGATCATCTGGCGGACCGCGCCGATGCGCTCCGGGTCGAAGAACATGTGTTCGGTGCGGCAGAGGCCGATGCCCTCGGCACCGAATTTGCGCGCCGTCTCGGCATCCAGCGGAGTTTCGGCATTGGCGCGCACCCGCAGGCGGCGGACCTTGTCGGCCCATTCCATCAGCGTGGCGAAGTCGCCGGAAAGCTTGGGCTCTACCATCGGCACCGCGCCGATGAAGATCTCGCCGCTGGCGCCATCCAGCGTGATGATCTCGCCGGCCGCGACGCGCTGGCCGCCGGCCATCAGGGCCTGCGCGGCATAGTCCACCGTCACCCCGCCGGCGCCGGCGACGCAGGGCCGGCCCATGCCGCGCGCCACCACCGCGGCATGGCTGGTCATGCCGCCGCGCGTGGTGAGGATGCCCTTGGCGGCGTGCATGCCGTGGATGTCCTCGGGGCTGGTCTCGATCCGCACCAGGATCACGCTCTCGCCCTTTGTCGCGCGCGCCTCGGCCTCGTCGGCCGAGAAGACCACCGCGCCACAGGCCGCGCCGGGGGAGGCCGGCAGGCCCTTGGCCAGCAGCTTGCGCGGCGCCTTGGGGTCGAGCGTGGGATGCAGCAACTGGTCCAGCGCCTTGGGGTCCACGCGGCGCACCGCCTCGGCCTCGTCGATCAGCCCTTCGCGCGCCATGTCCACCGCGATCTTCAGGCTGGCGGCGGCGGTGCGCTTGCCGTTGCGGGTCTGCAGCATGTACAGCCTGTTCTGCTGCACGGTGAACTCGATGTCCTGCATGTCCTTGTAGTGCGCCTCAAGGATCGCGCGGACCTTCACCAGCTCCTGGTAGGCGCCGGGCATGGCCTTTTCCATGCTGCGCTCGCCGGGCTTGGCGCGGGCCTCGGACATGGGCTGCGGGGTGCGGATGCCGGCCACCACATCCTCGCCCTGGGCGTTGATGAGGTATTCGCCGTAGAAGATGTTCTCGCCCGTGCTGGGGTCGCGCGTGAAGCAGACGCCGGTGGCGCAGTCATCGCCCATGTTGCCGAACACCATGGCCTGCACGTTCACCGCCGTGCCCCAATCCGCCGGGATGTCGTGCAGGCGGCGATAGGTGTTGGCGCGCGGGTTCATCCAGGAACCGAACACCGCGCCGATGGCGCCCCAGAGCTGGTCCTGCGGGTCCTGCGGGAAGGGGCGGGAGGTAACCTCGGCCACCATTTCCTTGTAGCCGTCCACCACGCGGTGCCAGTCCTGCGCGGTGAGCTCGGTGTCCTCGATGGCGCCCTTGTCGAGCTTCACATGCTCGATGATCTCCTCGAAACGGTGATGGTCCACGCCGAGCACGACCGAGCCGTACATCTGGATGAAGCGGCGATAGCTGTCCCAGGCGAAGCGCGCATCGCCGGAGGCCGCGGCCAGCCCCTCCACCGTGGTATCGTTCAGGCCGAGGTTGAGCACCGTGTCCATCATCCCGGGCATGGAGACGCGGGCACCGGAGCGGACGGAGACCAGCAGCGGCTTGCGGTGGTCGCCGAATTTCGTGCCGACGGCCTGCTCCACCCGCGCCAGGGCGGCCTTCACCTGCGCTTCGAGGTCGGCCGGGTATCGCCGGTCGTGTTCGTAATAGTAGGTGCAGACCTCGGTGGTGATGGTGAAGCCCGGCGGCACGGGCAGGCCGATGCTGGCCATCTCGGCCAGGTTCGCCCCCTTGCCGCCGAGCAGGTTGCGCATCTCCGCCCTGCCTTCATTGTGGCCAGCACCGAAGCTGTACACCCACTGGGTCATTGGGCTGAATTCCTTTGCACAAAAGGGCGCCGCCACAGGTGGGACGCGACCGTATTCCGGTTATGGTTGCGGATGAAGTCCGCTGCTCAACCCTCGATTTTGGACAGGTCCGCGGCGGCATCCATGGCCAAGCGCAGCCGAGCCAGCAAACGCAGCCGGTTGCGGCGCAGTTGCGGCTGCGGATCGTTGACCATGATGCGATCGAAGAAGGCGTCCACCGGTGCCCGCAACGCGGCAAGGGCCGCCATGGCACCGGCGAAATCCTCGGCGGCGAGGCGGGCGCGGGCCTCGGGCTCGGCCCGGTCCAGGGCCTCGGCCAGGGCGATCTCCTCCGGCGCGGCCAGCAGGGCGGGGTCCACCGGCTCATTGAAGCTGGTGGCGTCCTTCTTCTCCTCGATGCGGAGGATGTTGGCGGCGCGGCGATAGGCGGCGAGGAGATTGGCGCCGTCCGGCGATTCGATCAGGCCGCGCAAGGCATCGGCGCGGGCGAGGAGGCGTACGAGGTCGTCATCGGCCGCGGTGCCGAGCACGGCGGCGACCACATCGTGCCGGGTGCCCTCGGCGCGGAGCTGGACGCGGAGGCGGTCGAAGAGGAAGTCGAGGACTTCCATCGCCTTCGCCTCGACCACCGCGAGGTAGCGCGGATGATAGCCGACCACGGTGTCGTCCTCGGGATCGCCGGAGTCGTCGGGGACCGTGTTGGCCGTGATCCTCGATATGATTTCCTCGACGAAGCTTTCCGGCACCCAGGTCCTGAGAGCCTCCGCCTCGGCCACGGTCTGGCCGAGCGCGCGGCGGTGGACCTGGGTGAGCAGACGCGCCGCCTGATCGACGAGCAGCGGCTTCAACGGCAAGCGCAGCCCGTTCTCCCGCACGATGCGGATCACCCCGAGCGCCGCGCGCCGCAGCGCGAAGGGGTCGCCGCTGCCGGTCGGCTTCTCCCCCACCGCGAAGAAGCAGGCCAACTGGTCCAGCTTGTCGGCCAGCGCCACGGCGATGGCGATAGGCTCATCCGGCACCGCATCGCCCGGGCCGAGCGGCCGGTAATGCGCGCCGATCGCCTCGGCCACCACGCCCGGCTCGCCGGAATGCAGCGCGTAGTAGCGGCCCATCACGCCCTGCACTTCGGGGAATTCGCCCACCATGCCGGTCGCCAGATCCGCCTTGGCCAGCTTCGCCGCCCGCGCCGCCAGCGCGGCATCGGCGCCGATCCCCTCGGCGATGATCGCCGCCAGCCTTTCCAGCCGCCGCACCCGCTCGCCCTGGGTGCCGAGCTTGGCGTGGAACACCACGCTGTCCAGCTTCGGCAGGTAGTCCTCAAGCTTCTGCCTGCGGTCCTGGTCCCAGAAGAAGCGCGCATCGGAAAGCCGCGCGCGCAGCACGCGTTCATTGCCGGCGACGATCGCCTTGCCGCCGTCGCTGGCCTGCACATTCGCCACCAGGGCGAAGCGCGGCGCCGCGCTGCCATCCCTGTGGCGCAGCGCGAAGTAGCGCTGGTTCAGCCGCATGGTGGTGCGCATCACCTCCGGCGGCAGGTCCATGAAGGCGCCGTCGATATGGCCCAGCAGCGGCACCGGCCATTCCACCAGCCCGGCCACTTCCTCCAGCAGCCCGCGGTCCGGCACCACGGCCAGCCCCTCGCGCGCCGCCAGCCCGGCGATGCCGTCCTCGATCAGCCGCATCCGTTCCGCCGCGTCCAGCACCACGCTGCGGGCGCGCAGGCCGGCTTCGTATTCGCCGAAGCTGCGCACCCGGAAGGCGCCGGGCGCCAGCACGCGATGCCCTTCGGTCTCGTCGCCGCTCTCGATGCCATGCTCCAGCGGGAAGCGTACCGCCTCGCCGTCGAACACACAGAGCACGCGCTGCAGCGGCCGCACCCAGATGAAGTTGCTGGTGCCCCAGCGCATGCTCTTCGGCCAGGGAAAGCCGCGCAGCACCGCCGGCAGGGCGCGTGCCAGCAATTCGTGCGCCTCGATCCGCTCGCCCGGCTTGCGCAGCAGCCAGAAGCCGTTCTCCTGCGCCAGTTGCTCGCGCGTCGCGCCATGCTTGCGCAGGAAGCCCTCGATGGCCTGGTCCGGCGCGCCGATGCGCGGGCCGCGTTCCTCCTTGCCCGCGGTCTCGGCGCTGGCGGCCATCTCGCCCACCGCTGCCAGGCGCCGCGGCCCGTAATGGCCGCGCGGCGCCACCGGCATCAGCGCCGCAAGCTGCGCATGCAGCAGCCGGCACAAATCCTCGGCGGCCCGCGCCTGCATGCGGGCG
The DNA here is from genome assembly GCA_023390705.1 of Pseudomonadota bacterium. Classification (GTDB taxonomy): domain Bacteria; phylum Pseudomonadota; class Alphaproteobacteria; order Acetobacterales; family Acetobacteraceae; genus JAEWCI01. The sequence goes on along the minus strand of JAEWCI010000209.1, from coordinate 3,805 downwards.
GGGATTTCCTCGGAAAACAGTTCGATCAGCAGCTCAGGCACCGGTCTTCTCCCCGGCCAGCCAGGCTTCGCAGCAGCCCTTCGCCAGCGCCCGCACCCGGCCGATATAGGCGGCGCGCTCGGTCACGCTGATGGCGCCGCGCGCGTCCAGCAGGTTGAAGCGGTGGCTGGCCTTGATGCACTGGTCATAGGCCGGCAGGGCAAGGCCGTGCTTCAGCAGTGCCTCGCATTCCTCCTCCGCGTCGCGGAAGTGGCGGAACAGCTTCTCGGTGTCGGCGTGCTCGAAGTTGTGGGCGCTGTATTCCACCTCGGCCCGCTTGAACACCTCGCCATAGCTCACGCCCTGGCCGTTGAAGTCCAGGTCGTACACGTTTTCCACGCCCTGCACATACATCGCCAGGCGTTCCAGCCCGTAGGTCAGCTCGCAGCTCGGCACCTCGCAGGGGATGCCGCCGACCTGCTGGAAATAGGTGAATTGCGTCACCTCCATGCCGTCGCACCAGACTTCCCAGCCCAGCCCCCAGGCGCCGAGCGTCGGGCTTTCCCAGTCATCCTCGACGAAGCGGATGTCGTGCAGCAGCGGGTCGATGCCCAGGGCGCGGTAGCTGCCGATCAGCAGCGCCTGCGGGTCGGCCGGGGAGGGTTTCAGGATGACCTGGTACTGATAATAATGCTGCAGCCGGTTCGGGTTTTCGCCGTAGCGGCCATCGGCGGGGCGGCGGCTGGGCTGCACATAGGCGGCCTTCCAGGGTTTCGGCCCCAGGGCGCGCAGCGTGGTGGCCGGGTGGAAGGTGCCGGCGCCGACCTCCATGTCATAGGGCTGGAGGATCAGGCAGCCCTGGGCCGCCCAATAGGCGTGCAGCCGAAGGATGAGTTCCTGGAAGCTGGGCGGGCGGGCCGTTGCGGCGCCGCCGGCAGGGCTGACTTGTTGCATTCTGGGGATTTGGCCGTTGCGGTGCGGCGCAACATACTGGCCCGGACCGCCTGCCGGCAAGGAAGCCCCCGAGGATGCCCCCAATGCCCGCCACTGCCGATGCCGAAGCCCTGATCCGCGCCTACTACGCCGCCTTCCAGGCCGGCGACCGGGAGGCGATGCTGGCCACCCTGGCCGAGGATGTGGCGCATGACATCAACCAGGGGCCGCGGGAGACCGGCAAGCCGGCCTTCCGGAAATTCCTTGCCCATATGGACCGCAGCTACCGGGAAAGCATCGAGGAGCTGGTGGTCATGGTCGCCCCCTGCGGCACCCGGGCGGCGGCGGAATTCGTGGTGACGGGGGAATACCTGGCCACCGATCCCGGCCTGCCGGCAGCGCGTGGGCAATGCTACCGCCTGCCTGCCGGCGCCTTCTTCGCCCTGGAAGGCGGGCTGATCACGCGGGTGACCACCTATTACAACCTGCAGGAATGGATCCGTCAGGTGGCCGGGTAGGAGATGGCGGCCGGAGTGCCCCTGCCGGGACGGCGGAAAGGCCGCGGCGGCACCTGCCCGGCACCGCGGCTCCCGGCGCCTCAGCCCCGGACGGAAAGGCTTTCGGCCCGGCGGAGCCCCATGGCGAGGTCGGCCAGGGTGGAGCGGCCCATATCCTCCAGCAGCGCCAATTCGGCCTGGTCGAAGCGCTGGCGCAGCAGCACGGGCACCCTGCGGCCAACCGGATCCTCCTGGTTGGTGCGGTTGTGTACCCGGAGCAGCGGCTGGCCGGGCGGATGCACCGCCTGCCAGACATCGCGCAGGGTAATGCCGTCCGGTGGCCTGGCAAGCGAAGCGCCGCCGGGGCCCCGCTGCACCATGATCAGCCCGGCGCGCACCAGCAGCCCGGCGATGCGCCGGACCACCACCGGATTGGTGCCGATACTCGCGGCAAGCCGGCCGCTGGTGGCGTCCGCCTCGGTTTCGCCGACCAGCAGGAGGAGGATGTGCAACGCGACTGCGAAGCGTGTGGCGACCATGACGCCGCATGGGACGCGCGATAACGCGCGCGGTTCCCTCGGCCCGCATCCGTGCCAGCGTGAAAGGCGAAAAATGGCGCCATGACCGCACCTGTCCCGACAGCCTCAGCGCCGCCGCCCCCCGCCCCGGCGGAGCGCACCGCCCTGGTCTGCCGCGCCGCCACCCGCTTCTGCGCCCTGCGCGGTTGGGGGCCGGTGGCGGAAATGCCGCTGCCCAATGGGCGCCGCGCCGACATCCTCGCCCTGCTGCCGGATGGCGGATTCGCGGTGGTGGAGGTGAAGTCCTGCGCCCGGGACTTCCTCTCCGACGGCAAGTGGCCGGAATACCGGGAGTACTGCGACCGGCTGTACTTCGCCGTGGATCTCGACTTCCCGCAGGAATTGCTGCCCGTGGAGGCCGGGCTGATCGTCGCCGACGGGCGGGAGGCGGCGCTGCTGCGCGAAGCGCCGCAACACCCCCTGGCGCCGGCCCGGCGCCGTGCCCTGCTGCACCGCTATGCCATGGTGGCGGCGGGGCGGCTCGCCGCGCTCTCCGACCCCGCCGGCTTCGCCGAGCTGCGCGCCGCACTGCGGGTGGAATAGGGCAGGCCCGCAACGGCGCAGGGCGCGGAAAAGTGCGGCCGTGCCCTTGGCTGCCGGCGCCCGTCGGCAGCGGATGGGCACTGGCCCAGACCCGACCTGCTGCGATGCAGCGACTCGGACAACAGACACGGCGTCCGTGGCCTTGCAGCCACACGCAAGCACGGGCGGATTCGTCTGGAACAATGTATTGCGATGGCAACTCGGTCTTGCCATGCATCGGCATCCGAGTGTACGGATGGAGCTTCCGCGGGCCAGGTGGCCCGCCCGGTATCCGGGTTCGCCCGGTCGCGTGCCGTTAGGGGACGGTGCGGGGCCAGCAAAAGGGCGCCGACATGCCGGGCGGATCGCATCGTCCGCACCAGACCCGATGGAGCGACAGGGGATGCCCAAGGGGAACTGGACGTCACACCGAGGCGCGCTGCTGGGGGCGGCCGCCACGTCGCGTTCAATGCGGCCGGTGATGGCGTTTTCGGTTATTGCCATGCTCGCCGCCTGCGGCCAGCAGACACAACCATCAACGCAAAGCCATGCGTCGCGCGCCAGCCACAGTCGCCCGGCCAGCTATGATCCGCCCGGGCCGCCAGGTGATCCCTGGGGTCCCTGGATCCGCGAGGCGTCACGCCGCTTCGACGTGCCGGAGCGCTGGATCCGCGAGGTGATGCGGCAGGAGAGCGGTGGCCGCGTCGCCGCCACCAGCCGGGTCGGCGCCATGGGGCTGATGCAGGTGATGCCGGGCACCTACGCCGAATTGCGGGCGCGCTACGGCCTGGGCGAAGACCCGTACCATCCGTATGACAGCATCATGGCCGGCACGGCCTATATCCGGGAGATGTACGACCTCTACGGCTCGCCGGCCTTCCTCGCCGCCTACAATGCCGGACCGCGGCGGCTGGAGGATTATCTCTGGAACAGCCGCGGCCTGCCGGACGAAACGCGCAACTACGTCGCCCGGATCGGCCCCCATATCGTCAGCCACCACCCGACCAGGCGCGCGCCGGCGGAGGTCTATGCCGCGGCGGACATCCCGCTGGCCATCCCGCGCGGACCGCGGCGCATGGCCACCAGCACCATGCTGGCGCTGCGCGAGCAGCGTGAGGCGGTGCAGCCCGGCATCCAGGTGGCGCAGCTTCCGCCCGGCCCGGTGGTGCGCATGGAACCGATCCCGGATGGCTCCACCATGCCGCCCGTGCAGCTCGCCTCGGCCGATCCGGCCGTGGTGCTGGGCGGCGTGATGCGCATGGACCCGATCCCGGATGGCGCGACTCCGCAGGGCGC
>JAEWCI010000167.1 GCA_023390705.1 Pseudomonadota bacterium | reverse complement strand
CAGGTGCATCTCTCGGGCGGCGAGCCGACCGCGCGGCGCGATATCCTCGCCCTTGTGCGTGCCGCCGCCGAGGCGGGACTCTACACCAACCTCATCACCGCGGGGCTGATGCCGGAAGCCATGCCGGAAGCGCTGGCCGCCGCCGGGCTCGACCACCTGCAACTGTCGCTTCAGGATGCCGAGGCGGAGGCAGCCGATCGGATTGCCGGCAGCACCGGTGCACATCGGCGGAAGCTGGCGACGGCGCGGCGTGTCGTCGCCTCCGGCCTGCCGCTGACGGTGAACCTGGTGGTGCACCGGCAGAACCTGGACTGCCTGCCGGGGCTGATCGCACTCGCCCTGGAACTCGGTGCCACGCGGCTGGAGGTGGCGCATGCGCAGTATCATGGCTGGGCGCTGCGCAACCGGGGCGCCCTGCTGCCAAGCCGCCAGCAATTGGATGACGCCATCCGCATCATCGAAGCGGCACGCGAAGCACTGCGCGGCCGGCTGGCCATCGATCACGTCCTGCCCGATTACCACGCCCGGCGACCCAAGCCCTGCATGGCTGGCTGGGGCCAGCGCTTTCTGGCGGTGACGCCGGCCGGCCGGCTCCTACCCTGTCACGCCGCGGAAAGCCTGCCCGGGCTTGATTTCCCGCAGATCCGGCAGACCACCCTGCGCGCAGCCTGGGAGGAGTCCGAGGCGTTCAACCGTTTCCGCGGCACGGCGTGGATGCCACCGCCCTGCCGTGGCTGCCCCGAGGCGGAACGTGACTGGGGCGGTTGCCGCTGCCAGGCCTTCGCCCTCACCGGTAAGGCCGAGGTCACCGACCCGGTCTGCGCGCTCTCCCCGGATCATCACCTGCTAAAGGAAGCATTGGCTGCCATTGCGGAGGACAGCCCCGGCTTCCTGCCCCGCGAAATGCCGCGCGCGGGCTGACCGGCCACACGCTCAGGCCAGCAGCGGCCACGACGCCCCGGCTCCGGGTGAAAGATGCGCCCCTTCGAGGTGCAGGCATCGGGGCTAACCGCCGGGGCGGAGCTGCTGTTGCCGCGCAACCGGGCGGCAAGGCCACACGACATCCCAGCCCGTCATTGCCCGACATGTCCTGCCCCTGGCCCCAAACGGGATCGGAAACCGCCGCGGGGCGATTTCGTTCCATTCTCTCACCATGAGACCCTGCCGGGCCGAGGCGCATCCTCCGCATGATTCCTCGCCGCTCGCTTCTCCTTACCGCGCTGCTCACCTCCCTGGCGGCCCCGGCCCTTGGGCAGGCGGCGCTGGCGATCGGTTTCCTCGGCCGGACGCCCCCATCGCATCGGCGGGCCAGCCCACTCGCGGAGCCTGCGGCCGAGGAAGGGCTGGCCGGTGCGCGCCTGGCGATCACGGAGGCGAACGGCACCGGCCGCTTCGCAGGCCAGGTCTATCGGCTGCTGCCCCTGGTGCTGGAGCCGGGCGCGGACCCCGCCGAGGCAGCCCGCCGGCTTGCCGCCGCAGGGGCGGGCTTCCTGGTCGCCGATCTGCCGGCGGAGATGCTGGTGGCGGCCGCCAGCGCCTTTCCGGGCCCGGTCCTGAATGCCGGCGCGCCGGACGACGCGCTGCGCAACGCGCTGTGCCGCCGCAACCTGCTGCACACGGCGCCCAGCCGCGCCATGCTGGCCGATGCCCTGGCGCAATACCTGGCGTGGAAGCGCTGGACGCGCTGGTTCCTGGTGCCTGGGCCGGAGCCCGGGGACACCCTGCTTGCCGAGGCACTGCGCCGCGCCGCCGAACGCTTTGGCGCCTCGATCGTGGCGGAAAGGCCCTGGCGCTTCCGCTTCGGTAGCGGCCGCGCCGATACCGGGCATGTCACCTTGCAAAGCGAGATCCCTGCCTTCACCCGTGGCGTGCGCGACCATGACGTGCTGCTGGTGGCGGACGAGGCCGATGCCTTCGGTGAGTGGCTGGAAGGCCGCACCGAGCGGCCCCGGCCGGTGGCCGGCACCCATGGCATCATCGCTGCAGCCTGGAGCCCGGTCACCGAGGCCTGGGGTGGCGTGCAATTGCAGAATCGTTTCCGCGCCGCCACGGGCCGGCGCATGACGGCACTGGACTATTGCTGCTGGCTGGCGGTGCGCGCCGTGGCCGAAGCCGCGCTGCGCGGCGGCAGCATGGCGCCGGATGCGGTTGCCGCCTTCATGCGCGGGCCGGACTTCCTGCTCGCCGGCTTCAAGGGCCAGGGCATGAGCTTCCGCGACTGGGACGGGCAGTTGCGCCAGCCGATCCTGATCTGCGGCCCACGGCTGCTGATCTCCGCCTCGCCACAGCCGGGCTTCCTTCATCGGGTCACACCACTGGACACGCTGGGCCAGGACCGCGCCGAAAGCGGATGCCGGACATGAAGGCATGGTTCCCGCTGCTGCTCGCCCTGCTCATCGCCAAGCCGGCCATGGCGGAAACCGCCTATGTCTCGAACGAGCTGGATGACACCATCGCCGTGGTGAGCGGGGCGGACGGACGGCTGGTGGCCACCATCCCCGTGGGCCGCCGGCCGCGCGGCCTGGCGCTTTCCGCCGATGCGCGGCTTCTCTATGTCGCACTGGGCGACGACAACGGCATCGCGGTGGTGGATACCGCCACGCGGCGCGTGGTGGGCACCCTGCCCTCCGGCCCCGATCCCGAATTCTTCGTGCTGCACCCCGATGGCCGCCGGCTCTTCGTGGCGAATGAGAACGACAACCTGGTTTCGGTGCTCGACCTTGCCACCGGCACCATCACCGCCGAGGTGCCGGTGGGCGTGGAGCCCGAGGGCATGGCGGTCAGCGCCGATGGCCGCTGGGTGCTGAACACCACCGAGACGACCAGCATGGTCCATTTCATCGATGCCGAAAGCCTGGAAGTGGAGGACAGCGTTCTGGTGGACACCCGCCCGCGCATGGCCGCCTTCGCCCCCGGCAACGAATTCGTCTGGGTCACCTCCGAAATCCGCGGCACGGTCACGGTGATCGATGCGGCAACGCGCGAGATCACCGGGCGTATCGGCTTCCGCCCGCCCGGCGTGCCGCGGGAGCTGGTGCAGGCCGTGGGCATCGCCTTCACCCGCGACGGCAGCCGCGCCTTTGTCGCCCTCGGCCCGGCGAACCGCGTGGCGGAGCTGGACCCGCGCAGCCTGGAAATCCGCCGTTACTTCCTGGTGGGCCAGCGGGTGTGGCATATCACGCTTTCGCCGGATGAGCGGCGGTTGTGGACCGCCAATGGCAACAGCGGCGACGTCACCGTGATCGACCTTGAGCGCAACGAGCCGCTCTGGTCCATCGCGGTCGGCCGGTCGCCCTGGGGCGTGGTGGTGGCGCCATGACACCGGCCCTCGCCGTCCAGGGAATCAGCCATGCCTTCGCCGGCCGCCCAGCATTGCGGGAGGTTTCCTTCACCGTGCCTCAGGGCGCCTTCGCGGTGCTGCTGGGGCTGAACGGCGCGGGCAAGACCACGCTCTTCTCGGTCATCACCCGACTCTACCGCGCCCATGCCGGAAGCGTGCAGGTGCTGGGCAACTCCATGGAGGCAGCGCCACTCGCCGCGCTGGCGGCAATGGGGGTGGTGTTCCAGGCGCCGACCCTGGACCCGGAGCTGACGGTGCGCCAGGCGCTGCGCTACCACGGCGCGCTGCACGGGCTCAGCCATACCGCATGCGACCGCCGCGCGGCGGAGGAGCTGGAGCGCGCCGGCCTGACCGCAAGCCTGGACCGGCCGGTCCGCACCCTTTCGGGCGGGGAGCGCCGGCGGACCGAACTTGCCCGCGCCCTGCTGCACCACCCGCGCCTGCTGTTGCTGGACGAGCCCACGGTGGGCCTGGATGTGCCGAGCCGCCAGGCCATCCTGGCGCATGTCCGGCATCTGTGCCGGGAACAGGGGCTGACGGCGCTCTGGGCAACGCATCTGCTGGATGAGGTGGAGAAGGAGGACCTGCTGGTGGTGCTGCATCGCGGCCAGATCCGCCATGCCGGCCCGGCGAGTGCGCTGTGCGGCATGGAGGCCGGCCTGGCGGCCGGCTTTGCCCGGCTGACCAGGGCATGATCGGCCCCGCTGACCGAAGGGCCGCCGGGCCTGAAGGTCTGCATCGCGGCCGGGATGCAAGTGGCGGCGTCCTGCATTGGTGGCGGGCCTTCGCCGGCATCCTGGCCCGGGAGCTGCGGCGCTTCCTCGGCCAGCGCGCGCGCTTCCTGGCGGCGCTGGTGCGGCCGCTGGTCTGGCTGGCGATCTTCGCCGCCGGCTTCCGCTCGGTGCTGGGGCTTTCCGTCATGCCGCCCTATCGCACCTATGTGCTGTACGAAACCTACATCGTGCCCGGCCTGGTCGGCCTGGTGCTGCTGTTCCACGGCATGCAGGCCGCACTTTCGATGGTGTACGACCGCGAAACCGGCTCGATGCGGGTGCTGCTGACCGCGCCACTGCCGCGCTGGGCGCTGCTGGCCATGCGGCTGGTGGCCAATGTGCTGCTGGCGGTGCCGCTGGCCTATGCCTTCCTGCTGCTGGCGCGGTTCTGGGGCGTGCGGCCGCCGGCCCTGGGCTATCTCGCGGCGCTGCCGGCCATCACGCTGGCCGGAGCCATGCTCGGCGCCCTGGGTCTGCTGGTCGCCTCGCTGGTGCGGCAATTGGAGAACTTCGCCGGGGTCATGAACTTCGTCATCTTCCCGCTCTTCTTCGCCTCCACCGCGCTTTACCCGCTGTGGCGGCTGGAGGAGGCGAGCCTGCTGCTCTCCCTGGTTGCGCAGGCCAACCCCTTCAGCCACGCGGTCGAGCTGGTCCGCTTCGCGCTCTACCTGCAACTGGAGCCGGTCGCGCTGCTGGTGGTGGGCGCGTGTTTCGCGCTGTGCCTGGCGCTTGCCGCGCTGGCCTTCGACCCTGGCCGCGGCCTCTGGGCCCGGCGCACCGAGGCGTGAAGCGCGCGCGGGAACGGGAACAAGGATCAGGCTTTGAGGCAGGCAGCGTTCCGGGGTGCCATGCGTGCCTATTCTTCGATTGATCGCGCCGCTGCTGGCCCTGCTTCTCGCGCTCCCCTCGGCGGCGCAGGCGCCACAGCACGGTTCCGCCGGCATCGCTCCGCCAGCCAGCGCCTCACCACCCGAGGATGGGCAATGGCCGATGCCCGCGCGCGACCACGCCAATACACGCTACAGCGGCCTGGACGAGATCAATGCCGGCAATGTCGGCCGCCTGCAGGTAGCCTTTACCTTCTCCACCGGCGTGAACCGCGGCCAGGAATCCGCGCCGATCGTGGTGGGCGATACGCTCTATCTGGTGACGCCCTATCCCAACATCCTCTACGCGCTCGACCTCTCCAGGCCCGGCGCGCCCATGCGCTGGAAATACGAGCCACGGCCGGCCGCCGCCGCGCAGGGCGTGGCCTGCTGCGACACGGTGAACCGCGGCCCCACCTTCGCCAATGGCCGGGTCTTCTTCAATACCCTGGACGGCCAGGTGATCGCCGTGGATGCCGCCACCGGGCGCGAGGCATGGCGCAGGCCGATGGGCAACATCAACCTGGGCGAGACCATGACGATGGCGCCGCTGGTGGTGCGGGACAAGGTCATTGTCGGCAATTCCGGCGGTGAGCTTGGCGTGCGCGGCTGGATCGCCGCGCTCGACGTGAATGACGGCCAGGTCGTCTGGAAGGCCTACAGCACCGGGCCGGACCGGGACGTGCTGATCGGCCCCGGCTACCGCGCCTTCTACGCGCGCGACCGCGGCACCGACCTGGGCGTGACAAGCTGGCCGCCGAATGCCTGGGAACAGGGCGGCGGCACGGTCTGGGGCTGGGTTTCCTACGACCCGGACCTGAATCTGATCTACTACGGCACCGGCAATCCCGGCCCCTGGAATCCCGATGCCCGGCCCGGCACCAACCATTTCACCACCGGTATCTTCGCCCGCGACGCCGATACCGGCCAGGCGCGCTGGTTCTACCAGTGGAGCCCGCACGACCTCTGGGACCATGACGGCATCAACGAGAGCATCCTGCTCGACATGGAGTGGCAGGGCAGGCAACGCCGCGTGCTGGTCCACCCCGAACGCAATGGCTATGTCTATGTCATGGACCGCGAGACCGGCGAGGTGCTCTCGGCCGCGCCCTTCCACCACAACACCCTGAGCACCGGCGTCGATCTCAGCACCGGCGAGCTGCAGCTCATCCCGGGGAGGGAACCGCGGACCGGACGGGTGGTGCGCAACATCTGCCCGAACGCGCCGGGCGCCAAGGACTGGAATCCCTCGGCCTTCTCGCCGCGCACCGGCTTCCTCTACCTGCCGCACAATAACCTGTGCATGGATTTCGAGGGCGTTGAGGCGAACTACATCGCCGGCACGCCCTATGTCGGTGCCAATGTGCGCATGTATGCCGGGCCCGGCGGGCATCGCGGCGAATATTCGGCCTGGGATATCCGCGAGGGCCACGAGGTCTGGACCATCCGCGAGAATTTTCCGGTCTGGAGCGGCACCCTGGCCACCGCCGGCGACCTCGTTTTCTATGGAACCATGGAAGGCTGGTTCAAGGCGCTGGATGCGCGCACGGGCGAACTGCTGTGGCAGTTCAAGACCGATAGCGGCATCATCGGCCAGCCCACCACCTTCCGCGGCCCGGACGGGCGCCAGTATGTCGCGGTGCTGTCCGGCGTCGGCGGCTGGGCGGGTGCCATCGTCGCAGGAGGGCTCGACCCGCGCGACGGCTCGGGCGCGCTCGGCTTCGTCAACGCCATGCGGGACCTTCCGCAGCACACCACGGCGGGCGGGACGCTCTATGTCTTCCGCCTGCCGTAATGCGCTGGCCGTCCTGCTGCTGCTGGCCGCGCCTGCGGCGGCAGGGGAGTTGCGCGTCTGCGCCGACCCGAACAACCTCCCCTTCTCCAACGCGGCACGGGAAGGGTTCGAGAACCGCATCATGGCGCTGCTGGCGGAGGATATGGGTGCCGAGCCTGTCTACGCCTGGCATGCCCAGCGCCGCGGCTTCATCCGCGAGACCTTGAAGGCCGGGCTGTGCGACGTGATCCCAGGCACCCCCGCCAATATGGAGATGCTGCGCACCACCGCGCCCTATTACCGGTCCGGCTATGTCTTCGTGGCGCTGGAATCGCGCGGGTTGCGGCCACGCACCCTGAACGACCCGGTGCTGCGGGAATTGACGATCGGCGTGCAACTGATCGGCGATGACGGCGCCAACACGCCGCCCGCGCATGCCCTGGCGCGCCGTGGCATGGCCCGCAACCTGCGCGGCTTCACGGTCTATGGTGACTACAGCCGGCCCAACCCGCCGGCCCGCATCCTGGACGCGGTGGTGGCGGGCGAGGTGGACATCGCCGCGGTCTGGGGGCCGCTGGCGGGCTGGTATGCGCGGCGTGCCACCCTGCCCCTGGTGCTGACGCCGGTATTGCCTCGGATCGACGGCCCGGTATTGCCGATGGTGTTCGACATCTCCATGGGCGTGCGGCGTGAGGACGAGGCCCTGGCCCGGGCGCTGGACGCGGCATTGGGGCGGCGCCGCGCCGAGGTGGACGCCATTCTTGCCGAATACGGCGTGCCGCGGCTGGACACCGCCATTCGTCGCCCGGATGCACTGCCATGATCCGCACAGCCTTGCTTGCGGCACTGCTGCTCCTGCCGGCCTGCGAGCGCGAGAAGCGCGAACCGCGCCCCGAGCAGGCCGCCACCGAGCAGCCCGATGCCGTTACCATGTCGAGCCTGCAGCCCGGCGCGGAGGCCTCGGCCCCCTCCAGCCGCATGGGGGAGCACTACGAGCGCAGCGCCTGGCACGTGAGCGAGGGCAAGCGGCTCTTCAGTTGGTTCAACTGCGTCGGTTGCCACGCCCATGGCGGTGGCGGCATGGGGCCGGCGTTGATGGACGACAAATGGATCTATGGCGGCGAAATCCAGCAGATCGCCGCCACCATCATGCAGGGCCGCCCCAACGGAATGCCCAGCTTCCGTGGCCGCATCCCGGATGAGCAGGTCTGGCAGCTCGCCGCCTATGTGCGCTCAATGAGCCGGATGGTGCGGCAGGACATCGCCCCTGGCCGGGAGGACGGCATGGCCGTGCGTCCGCCGGAAAACCGCATGCCGCGGGTGCAGCCAGGCTCCGGCAGCGTGCCGGAAAGCGCGCGGCGGCCGCAATGAGGCGCGCCGTCGCCCTGCTGCCGCTGATGGCGCTGGCAGGTTGCGATGGCTGGCAATCCGCCTTGGCGCCGCACGGACCGCAGGCGGAGCGGAGCTTCGGCCTGTTCCAGCTCTTCCTTGCCGTGTCGGCGGTTGTCTGGCTGCTGGTGGTGCTGGGCCTGGCACTGGCGCTGTGGCACCGGCGCACCAGCCTGCCCGGCCCGCCGCTGGCCCTCGACGAACGGGCCGAGAAGCGCGGCGAGCGCATCGTCACCGGACTCGCCGTGCTGACGGCGGCGATCCTGGTCGTCCTCACCATCGCCAGCTATCTCACCGGGCGCGGCCTCGCGGCGATGCAGGGCACCGAGGCGCTCACCATCCGCGTCACCGGGCACCAGTGGTGGTGGGAAGTGACCTATGAGGACCCCTCGCCGCACCGGGTTCTGGGCACGGCGAATGAGATCGTCATCCCGGTCGGCCGGCCGATCCGGCTGAAGCTGCAATCCACCGATGTGATCCACAGCCTCTGGGTGCCGAACCTGTTCGGCAAGCGGGACCTGATCACCGGCCATACCACGGACATCCATTTCCGTGCCGATGCGCCAGGCGAATACCGCGGCCAGTGTGCCGAATTCTGCGGGGCGCAGCATGCGCATATGGCGCTGCTGATCCGGGCCCGGCCGGCGGAGGAATTCGAGGCCTGGCGCGAGGCGCAACTGAAGCCGGCGGACCCGCCGCAGGACGAAACGCGCCAGCGCGGCCTGCAGGTGCTGCTGACCGGCCCCTGCGTGATGTGCCACCGTGTCCGCGGCACGCTGGCCGGCGGCAGCGTCGCACCCGATCTGACGCATCTGGCCAGCCGCAGCACCCTGGCCGCCGGCACCCTGCCCCTGACGCGCGGCACGCTGGCCGCCTGGATCACCGATCCGCAGGCCATCAAGCCGGGGGCCAACATGCCGCAGATCAAGCTGCCGCCCGAGGATTTCCAGGCGCTGCTGAGCTATCTGGAGGGGCTGCGGTGAGCGGTGCCGCCCCACCGCGCGACGGCGCGCTGGACCCTGCGGCACTGGCCGAACGCCTCGGCCGCGTCTGGGCGCCACCGCGCGGGCTGCTGGGCGTGCTGAGCACGGTGGACCACAAGGTGGTGGGCCGGCGCTACATCGCCACCGCCTTCTTCTTCCTCGGCCTCGCCGGCCTGGCGGCGGTGGCGATGCGGGTGCAGCTGGCGCGGTCGGAGAACGGGCTGATCGGGCCGGACCTCTACAACCAGCTCTTCACCATGCACGGCACGACGATGATGTTCCTCTTCGCCGTGCCGGTGATGGAGGCCTTCGCCATCTACCTGGTGCCGCTGATGGTGGGCACGCGCAACATCGCCTTCCCGCGGCTGAATGCCTTCTCCTACTGGGTCTATCTGTTCGGCGGCCTGATGCTGTGGATCGGCTTCGCGCTCGGCATCGGCGCCGATGCCGGCTGGTTCGCCTATGTGCCGCTCTCGGGACCGGAATTCTCGCCGGGCAAGCGGGTGGATTTCTGGGCGCAGATGATCACCTTCACCGAGGTCGCCGCACTCGCCGTCTCGGTCGAGATCATCGTCACCGTGCTGAAGCTGCGCGCGCCAGGCATGACGCTGGACCGCATTCCGGTCTTCGTCTGGGGCCAGTTGGTCACCGCCTTCACCGTGGTGTTCGCCATGCCGGCGGTGATGCTGGCCAGTTCCATGCTCATCATGGACCGGCTGATCGGCACGCATTTCTTCAACCCGGCGGAAGGCGGGGACGCGCTGCTGTGGCAGCACCTGTTCTGGTTCTTCGGCCACCCGGAAGTCTACATCATCTTCATCCCGGCCACCGGCTTCGTCTCCGCCATCATCCCCACCTTCGTGCAGCGGCCGATCTTCGGGCACCTGGCGCTGGTACTCTCGCTGGTCGCTACCGGCATCCTCAGCTTCGGGCTCTGGGTGCACCACATGTTCGCCACCGGCCTGCCGCAACTGGGGGAGAGCTTCTTCACGGCCTCCTCGATGATGATCGCGATCCCCTCGGGCCTGCAGATCTTCTGCTGGATCGCCACCATCGCGCTGGGCCGGCCGCGCTTCGCCACGCCCATGCTCTTCGCCTGCGGCTTCATCCTGCTGTTCGTGATTGGCGGGTTGACCGGCATCATGGTGGCCTCGGTGCCGATAAACCTTCAGGTGCACGATACCTATTTCGTCGTGGCGCATTTCCACTACGTGCTGGTC
>JAEWCI010000164.1 GCA_023390705.1 Pseudomonadota bacterium | reverse complement strand
ATGTGCTGCCATTGGGAAACGGCGGCGGGCGAGATGCCGAGCGCGGTGGCGATGCGGGTCACCATGCCACGGCGGGCGAGGAGGTCTTCAAGGATGGCGTCGCGCATGGCGTCAGCTTACGCCATGTAAGCATTTCGGAAAACTTAAGCTTTTCCGCTGCCGTTGAGCTTAAATTTCAGCCGATGAGTATGGCGCGAAGATCGTTCACATTGGTCAGGGTCGGGCCGGTCACCACCAGGTCGCCCAGCCGCCGGAACAACCCGGTGCTGTCATGCCCGGCCAGGGAGGCCCGCGGGTCCAACCCCAGCGCACGGGCACGGGCCAGGCTGTCCGGCGTGGCGATGGCGCCGGCGGCTTCGGACTTGCCGTCAATCCCGTCGCTGTCGGCGCAGAGGGTCCAGATCCCGGACATGCCTTCCAATGCCAGGGCGAGGCCCAGCAGGCATTCCGTGCCGCGGCCGCCCTCGCCGGCCGGGCCGGCGATGGTGACGGTGGTCTCGCCGCCCGAGAGCAGCACGCAGGGCGGGGCCAGGGGCTCCCCGTGGGAGGGGACCGAGCGGGCGATGCCGGCCAGCGCCTTGCCCAATTCCCGTGCCTCGCCTTCCAGGGCGTCGGCCAGGATGAGCGGGGTCAGGCCCAGGCCGCGCGCTTCCGCCGCCATGGCGCGCAAGGCCAGCATCGGCGTGGCGATCATCCGCAGCTCATGCCCGGCGAAGCGGGGATCGCCGGGCTTGGGCGTCTCCTCCTCGGCGCGTTCCAGGTGCTGCATGACGGCGGCGGGCAATGCCATGCGGTAATGCGCCACCAGGGCGCGCGCTTCGGCGAAGCTGGTGGGGTCCGGCACGGTGGGGCCGGAGGCGATCACCGCCGGGTCGTCGCCCGGCACGTCGGAGATCGCCAGCGTCACCACCCGCGCCGGATGCGCCGCCGCCGCCAGCCTGCCGCCGCTGAAGGCGGAGAGATGCTTGCGGATGCAGTTCATCTCCTGGATCGGCGCGCCGGAGCGCAGCAGTTCGCGGTTCACCGCGATCAGGTCGTCCAGCGTCAACCCGGGAGCCGGCAGGGTGGAAAGCGAGGAGCCGCCGCCCGAAACCAGGAACAGCACCAGGTCTTCCGGCGCCAACCCGTGCACCGCGGCCAGGATCTCGGCCGCGGCGGCGGCACCCTGGGCATCCGGCACGGGATGGCTGGCGAAGTGCAGCGGAATGCGGCGGCCGGGCGGTGGATCGGGAAGGTCGGCGCCATGCGGGGCGATGACGAGGCCGGTCAGCGGCACATCCGGCCAGGCAAGCTCCACCGCCAGCGCCATCTTGGCGGCGGCCTTACCAACGCCGACCACCACGGTGCGGCCCTTCGGCCGGTCCGGCAGATTCGGGGGCAGCGCCACCAGCGGGTCGGCGGCGCGCACCCCGGCCTCGAACAGCCGAAGCAGCGCCTGCCGCGCCCGCGCGTCATCCCATGCCATGGCGCCTCTCCCTGTCCAGTCGCGCCTATCATCGGGCTGGCGGACGGCGGATCAAGCCCAGGGGGTGCCTCAGCCAGTGGAGCAGCTCCCCTCGTCCCAGGCCTGCACCGTGGTGTGGCGGGCGATCCTGCCGTCGCGCAGTTCCAGCATCATCGCCGATACGACGTGGCAGCCATCCGGATAGGCGCAGCGCTCGATGAAGGCGGCGCGGCCGGGGCCGACCACCTCCTCGCCCACCGCATGGGTCATCCGCCGGCCGCAGACATCGCGCCAGAAGGCGGCGATGGCCGGCCTGCCCTGCAGCCGCATCGGCGAACTGGGCGGGCGGTTGCGGTCGATGATGACCATCTCCGCATCCTCGGCGTAGAGTCCTTCCAGTACCGCGGCGTCGCTCCCCTCCAGGGCGCGCTTCATCGCCGGGAAATCGAATGCCGCCTGGCCTGCCGTGCCGGACATCGCTGCCTCCCAGGGTTCCTCCAGCGCTGCCCTGGCTACACCCGCCGCCGCCCGTCCGGACTACAAGTTTCGGCGCGGCCGGCCCCTGGCGCACCGCCCGCCCTTGCCCCAGATAACCCGCAACGCCGAAAGGAGGAGTCTCATGGCCGCACCCGAGATGGATCCCGCCACCCGCACGGAATTGGAGGCCGCCGCCTTCCGCAAGCTGGTGGAGCACCTGCGCGGCCGCACCGATGTGCAGAACATCGACATGATGAACCTGGCCGGCTTCTGCCGGAACTGCCTCTCCCGCTGGTACCGCGAGGGCGCGGAGGAACGCGGCATCCCGCTGGCCGACCCGGATGCGCGGGAGATCATCTACGGCATGCCCTACAAGGAATGGCAGGCGAAGTACCAGAAGGAGGCGAGCGCCGAGCAGAAGGCGAAATTCGCCGAGAGCATCAAGGCACATCAGTAGCTTGCGCCGCCGGCCCTCGCGGCGCTGCGAGGGCTGGCATTGAAGCCGTCGTCACCAGCCGGTAGAAGCGGCCCCCTTTGATGCAGGGGGATTGGCGCATGGCCGAGGTGGCGGAAAAGGAACAGGACACCGAGGTCGGGGGCATTGCCGCCGACCGGCTGCGTTCGATCATCGAGCGGATCGAGCGGCTGGAGGAGGAGCGCAAGGCGCTGGCCTCCGACATCAAGGACATCTATGCTGAGGCGAAATCGGCCGGCTTCGATGTGAAGGTGATCCGCCAGATCATCTCCATCCGCAAGAAGGAGCCGGCCGAGGTGGAGGAGCAGGAGACGCTGCTCGATCTCTATCGCCGCGCGCTGGGGATGTGAGGCCGGGGCGGTCCGCCGCGCGGCGGGCCGCGTTCCGACAGGCGAACGCCGCCCATTGGCGGCTGCGCCGCCGGACGGAGCGATCCGCCCTTTTTCCGGCCCCAGCGACCAGAGGACGGCCATGGCCCGTGCGCCGTTCCGGCGCATGGCGCCCCGTGAGCCGTCTCAGTTTGCGGCGCTTCAGTTGGCGTAGACGCCGGCATTCCTGATGAGGGGCGCCCAGCGCCGCACTTCCGCGACAAGCTGGGCACGCAGCGCCTCGGGCGTCACCATCTCCGGCCGGGCGGGATCGGTGCCGAGCGCGGTGAGCCGCGCCTTCACCGCCTCCTCTGCCAGCGCCTGCCGCAGCGCGGCGCCGATGCGGTCCACCACCGGCCGTGGCGTGCCTTTCGGGGCATAGACGCCGTGCCAGATCGAGAGGTCGAAATTGGCGAAACCCACTTCGCCGGCGGAGGCGACCGCCGGCAGGTAGGGCAGCCTTTCGCGGTGGGTGACGACATAGGGGTGCACGCTGCCGCTGCGGATCAGCGGCACCGCCGTATCGGTGGAGGAGCAGGAGAGATCCAGGCGGCCGGCGAGCAGATCCGTCATCATCGGCCCGCCACCGCGGTAGGGCACGGGGGTGAGTTCGACCTGGATCGTGCTCATGAAAAGCATGCCGCAGAGATGCGAGGCCGAGCCGATGCCGGCATTGCCGATGGTCGCCCGGTCGCCGCGGGCCTTCAGCCATGCGACCAGCTCCGGCAGGGTGCGCGGCGGCAGCCCGGGATGCCCCAGCATGACCATGGGCGAGTCGGTGGCGAGGCCGACCGGCGCGAAATCCTCGACCGTGTCGAAGGGCAGGGAGCGGTAGAGCGTGGCCGCCGAGGCGTGGCCGACATGGTGGATCAGCAGCCGGTAGCCGTCTGGCGCCGCCCGCGCGACGGAGGCGGCACCGATGGTGCCGCCCGCGCCGGCCACATTCTCCACCACCACCGGCTGGCCGAGCGGCCCGGCCATGGCGGCGGCCAGGAGACGGGCGATATTGTCCGTGACGCCGCCAACCGCGAAGGGCACGACCAGCACGAGCGGCCGGTTGGGGAAACCCTGCGCCAGGGCAGGGAGACCGGTCAGCGCCGCCGACGCGGCCAGCAGGGCGGCAAGCAGCCGTGCCAGCATCCGTTTCCTCCATCTTCTTTCGGTGCCGGATTTCCGTGCCGGACACGGGGCTCGTACACGAGGCGTTACGGGCGGTCCAGGACGGCGTGGAGACCAACGGCCCGCTGGGCCCCGATATATTGGCCCGACATATCGGCGCCGACATGGCCATGGCCGTCGGGCATCGGTTCAGGCAGGCTGGCTGCTCCAGGGAGTCCCCGCCCATGTCCTCAGCCACAAGCCCCGCCGCCCCGGCCGACCCCGCCCGCATCACCGCCTGGCACGCGCATGTCTATTACGATCCGGCCACCACCAGGGCGGTGGCGGCGCGGCTCCGTGAGCACCTTGCCGCGGCCTTCCCCGAGGCGGTGCTGGGTCGCTGGCATGACCAGCCCGTCGGGCCACATCCTGCTGCCATGTACCAGGTGCTGTTCGGGCCCGCGCTGTTCCCCCGGCTGGTGCCCTTCCTGGCGCTGAACCGCGAGGGGCTGACGGTACTGGTGCATCCCGAAACCGGCCGGGCCAGGGCCGACCATCTGCACCATGCGCTGTGGCTGGGCGCGGTGCTGCCGCTGAAGGCCGAGGTGCTGCCCGAGTAGCGCCGCGCCAGGACCGGGCTTCGCCGGGGAACGCTCCTGCAGCGGACGCCGTGTCATCCTGAAGTCGCAAGCCGCTGCAGGTCGTCGTCCGCAGAGCGGATCACGCTCCCGGGTGTTCACGCCGGCCAGAGCGGTTTCACCAGGGCCGTACACGGTGAAACCGCTCTGGCTTGCTGGCTTTTCGCATTTTCCGGGTCGCCGGGTGATGCCACCCGGCTTGAAGACACCCTATCCGCTCAGGCCCGGCCGCGCCGTTGCCACCGCGGCCTCAGCCGGGAAGATGGTCACCGGCTTGCCGCCCTGCCATTGCATCAGCAGGGGCCGGGCCCGCTGGTTCTGGCCGGTCTCGTCGAATTTCGCCCCCCAGCCGGTGGGGGTGGCGCCTTCCGGCAGGTCGGTGGCCAGCATGGCGGCGCGGATGCGTTCGGGTTCGGTGCCGCCGGCGCGCTGGATGGCATCGAAGCACAGGCGGGCACCGACGTAGTTCGCCAGGGAATGACCGGAGCGGGGTTCACTGCCGTATTTCCGCCGATAGGCTTCGAGGAATTGCCGCGCTCCCGGGGCAGCGCGCTCCTTCACCTCGAACTGGGTGAAGTCAACATTCATCGTGCCCTCGAAAGCCGGGCCGATGGCGCGGGCGGTGTCCACCAGCGAATAGCCTCCGCTGGCGCCCACCACCATGCGCGGCTTCCAGCCGATGTCGCCCATCGCACGGTAGAAATGCACGATATCGTTCGGCAGCCCGGCATGCAGCACCACCTCGGCGCCCGCCTCCCGCAGCCGCCGGGCTGCCGCCACCATGTCCGCGGCGCGGCCGCCGCAGGCCAGCTTCTCCACCAGCCGCAGGCCACGGGCGGCGAACTGTGCCTGCTGCGCGCTGCTGACCGACTGGCCATAGAGCGTCTCCTCATGCAGCAGGCCGAGGCGCAGCGCCGCCGGTGGCACGGCAAGCAGCGGCGCCAGCACCTCCGCCACCGCATCCAGCGCCACGGCGGCGAAATCCGAGGCGCGCGGGCAGGTGCGGAACAGGTTGCGGAAGCCGCGTTCGGTGATCGGGTCGGCGATGGCGCTCAGCTCGAAATAGGGCGCGCCCTGAAGCTCGGCCGCCTGGGATGCGGCGAAGCCCAGCCCGGAACTGTAGCTGCCGAAGATCGCCAGGGCGCGTTCCGGGCCGAGCAGCCGGCGGGCCTCGGCCGTGGCCTGGGCCTGGTCTGTGGCGTCGGCCTTCACCAGGCGGATCGGCCGTCCGAGCAGCCCCTCGGCGGCATTGCGTTCCTCCACGGCCATTTCCAGGCCGCGGAAGCTCTCGTCGCCGAGCAGCGCCATGGTGCCGGAGAAGGGGAAGAGCGCGCCGAAGCGCAACTCATTCGCCGTTGCCGGCGCCTGGGCATGACCGATTCGCCCGGCCAGCGCGGCTGCGGCCAGGCCACCCAGCAGGCTGCGGCGGGCGATGGCGGACATGGCTTCTCCCTGGGACCGCCGGGAATGTCGCCGTGACCGTGGCCGCTGGCAAGCCACGGATCGTATCAGGCCGGTCGCTGCTTGACGCCCTGGCGCGCGGAGCGGAACCTTCGCCGCGCCGGAGCGCTTCCCCGCGCCTTGGCTCGCGGGTGGATGCTTCAGCCTGTGGTTTCGTCGAGCAGGACCCGCTGCCGGGCGCTTCCGCCCACGGGCGGCCCGCTCTGGACATCGGAGGGTTCGCCATGGCCGGTTTGCCGCCGAAGATGAACTATATCGCGCACGGGGCGGGCGGCGGGCCGGAGGTGCTGGCCCTGGCCAGCGGCCCGCTGCCGCAGCCGGCGGCCGACGAGGTACTGATCCGCGTGCAGGCCGCCGGGGTGAACAGGCCGGATGTCGCGCAACGCAAGGGTGAATATCCGCCGCCGCCCGGCGCCAGCCCGCTGCTCGGGCTGGAGGTCGCCGGCGAGGTGGTGGCGGTCGGCCCGCAGGCCGCGCCCTGGCAGGTGGGCGAAAAGGTCTGCGCCCTGACCAATGGCGGCGGCTATGCCGAATACTGCACGGCGCCGGCGGCGCAATGCCTGCCCTGGCCGGCGGGCTACGACGCGCTGCGTGCCGCGGCGCTGCCTGAGACCTTCTTCACCGTCTGGGCCAACCTGTTCGGCCATGGCCGGCTGCAGGCCGGGGAGACGGTGCTGATCCATGGCGGCACCAGCGGCATCGGCGTCACCGCCATCCAGCTCGCCAAGGCCTTCGGCGCCACGGTCTATGCCACCGCCGGGAGTCCCGCGAAATGCGAGGCCTGCCTGAAGCTCGGCGCCGATGCGGCGATCGACTACCGCACCCAGGACTTCGCCGAGGAAGTGAAGCGGCTGACCGGCGGCAAGCTGCTGGACGTGGTGCTGGACATGGTCGGCGCCGAGTATTTCAACCGCAACCTGCGCTGCCTGCGGATGGACGGGCGGCTGGTCATCATCGCCTTCCTTGGCGGCTTCAACGTGGAAAAGGCGGATCTCCGCCCCATCATGGTGCGCCGCCTGACCGTGACCGGCAGCACCATGCGGCCGCGCACCACGGCGCAGAAGGGCGAGATCGCCGCCGCGCTGCGCGGGAAGGTGTGGCCGCTGCTGGAACAGGGCAGATGCGCCCCGCCCATCCATGCCAGCTTCCCCCTGGCCGAGGCGGCGAAGGCGCATGCGCTGATGGAGAGCAGCACGCATATCGGCAAGATCATGCTGACGGTGGGCTGAGCGATGATAGACTTCACCGGCAAGGTCGCGCTCCTTACCGGCGGCAATGGCGGCATCGCCCGCGCCACCGCCATGCTGTTCAACCGGCTTGGCGCCAGCCTGGTGCTGACCGATGTGAATGCCGGTCCGCTGGGCGAATTCGCCGCCAGCCTGACCAACCGCCAGGCGCGCTGCGTGACGGCCCGGGTGGACGTGACCGACAGCGAGGCGGTGGACGCCGCCTGCGCCCTGGCAAAGGGCGAGTTCGGCGGCATCGACATGCTGGTGACGGCCGCCGGCTGGTTCCCCGAAGCCAGTGTGGACGCCATGACGGACGCGCATTGGCGCGAGGTGATCGCGGTGAACCTGGACGGCGTGATGCGAAGCTGCCGTGCCGGGGCGCGGGTGATGCGCGATGGCGGCGCCATCGTGAACCTCGCCTCCCGCGCCGGGCACGCCGGGGTGGCGCAGCACAGCCACTATTCCGCCGCGAAGGCCGGAGTGCTTGGCTTCTCGCGGGCCCTGGCGCAGGAATTGGCGCCGCGCAACATCCGGGTGAATTGCGTCTCGCCCGGGCTGATCGAAACCGCGCTCTCGGCGCCGCTGCGGGCGAAGATGGGCGCCGCCCGCATCGCGGCGACGCCGCTGAAGCGCAATGGCCAGCCGGAGGAAGTGGCGACCGCCATCGCCTTCCTGTGCAGCGACTGGGCCAGCTACATCACCGGCGAGACGCTGCACGTGAACGGCGGCGCCTCCATGGCCGGCTAGAGCGCTTTCAGGCGAAGTGTGCGGT
>JAEWCI010000161.1 GCA_023390705.1 Pseudomonadota bacterium | reverse complement strand
TCCCCGGGCAGGCAGAGCGCGGCGATGGCGGGCGCCACCTCGGCTGGCTGGCGCTGCATCGCGGGGTCCTCGCCCGGCATGGCCACGGCGCGGAGCTTGGTCGCCACCGGGCCGGGGTCGAGGAGGTTCACCCGCAGCCGGGTATTCGCCACCTCCGCCGCCCAGGACTGCGCCAGATGGGCCTGCCCGGCCTTGCCGAAGCCGTAGAGGCCCCAATAGGGCGCGGGCGCGGCGGCGACGCCATCGGTGATGACCACGGCGCGGCCGGCCTCGGCGGCGCGCAGCGGCGGGTCGCAACTGCGGATCAGCCGCCAGGTGGCGGTCAGGTTCACCGCCACCGCTTCCTGCCAGTCGCGCGGCATGATGTGCGCCACGGGGGTCAGCTTGGAGAGCACGCCGGCGGCATGCACCAATATGTCCAGCCGGCCGAAACGCTGCACGATGGAGGGGCCGAGCTTGTCGATCTCGGCATCCTTCGCCAGGTCGAGCGGCAGCAGGGTGGCGCTGCCGCCGGCCCCGCGAATCGCGTCGTCGGTTTCCTCCAGCCCGCCCTGGGTGCGGGCGGTGATGACGCAATGCGCGCCGAGCCGGGCGAGTTCGACGGCCGTCGCGGCGCCAATGCCGCGGGAGGCGCCGGTGACCAGCGCCACCGATCCTGAAAGGGGCTTCATTGCGTGGCTTGCAGCAGGGAAAGCTGGCGGTCGCTGTTGTCTTGCTGGTCGGTCAGCGGGATGCAGTAGTCGCCGGTCAGGCAGGCATCGCAGTAGCTCGGCTTCTGCGGGTCGCGGCCCTCCTTGCCGAGCGCGCGGTAGAGGCCGTCGAGGCTGATGAAGGCCAGGCTGTCGGCGCCGATGATCTGCGCCATCTCCTCGACGCTGTGTTTCGCCGCCAGCAGCTTGCTGCGTTCGGGCGTGTCTATGCCGTAGTAGCAGCTATGCGTCGTCGGCGGCGAGGAGATGCGCATATGCACCTCCCGCGCGCCGGCCTGGCGGATCATCTCGACGATCTTCTTGCTGGTGGTGCCGCGGACGATGCTGTCATCCACCAGGATGACGCGCTTGCCCTCGATCATCGCGCGGTTGGCCGAATGCTTCAGCTTCACGCCGAGGTTGCGGATCTGGTCGGTCGGCTCGATGAAGGTGCGGCCGACATAGTGGTTGCGGATGATCCCGAGTTCGAAGGGGATGCCGGCCTCCGCGGCATAGCCCATGGCGGAGGGCACGCCGGAATCCGGCACCGGCACCACCACATCCGCCTCCACATGGCTCTCGCGCGCCAGCTCCGCGCCGATGCGCTTGCGCGCCTCATAGACCGGCACGGC
Organism: Pseudomonadota bacterium; assembly: GCA_023390705.1. GTDB lineage: Bacteria > Pseudomonadota > Alphaproteobacteria > Acetobacterales > Acetobacteraceae > JAEWCI01. The sequence continues at coordinate 1,188 of JAEWCI010000161.1, read as the reverse complement.
CTCCAACACCGAATCCGGGCGGGCGAAGTAGATGTATTCGAAAATGCAGAAACGGCCCTGATGGCGGCCGAAGGGCTTGATGCTACGCACGCCACTGTCGTCTATGACGACAATCTCGCCCGGCTCCACGTCGCGCACGAATACCGCGCCGACGATGTCGAGCGCGCAGGTCTCGCTGGACAGCACCCAGGTCGGCTGGCCGCCGGCCTCCCCGCCCAGCCGGCCGAGCACCAGCGGGCGCACGCCCAGCGGGTCCCGCGCGCCGATCAGGGCGCCATTGTGCAGGGCGACGAGGCTGTAGGCGCCCTGCACCTGCTTCAGCGCGTCGATCAGCCGGTCCACCACGGTGGAATAGAGGCTGATGGCAATGAGGTGGACGAAGACCTCGCTGTCCGTCGTGGACTGGAACAGGCAGCCACGGCGCACCAGGGCGCGCTTCAGGCCATGGGCATTGGTCAGGTTGCCGTTGTGCGCCACCGCGAAGCCGCCGAATTCGAAATCGGCATAGAGCGGCTGGACATTGCGCAGCGCCGTCTCGCCGGTCGTGGCGTAACGGTTGTGGCCGACCGCGCTGTTGCCGGGCAGGCCGGCGATGACCTTGGCGTCGCCGAAGATGTCGCCGCCCAGGCCAAGGCCCTTATGGGCGTGGAAGATCCCGTTCTCGTCCAGGCTGACGATGCCGGAGGCCTCCTGCCCGCGATGCTGCAGGGCATGCAGGCCGAGCGCGGTGAGGGCGGCGGCGTCGGCGGCACGCCAGACCCCGAAGACGCCGCATTCCTCATGCAGTTTGTCCTCCTCCCAGGGACGAGAGGTGAAATCGGGAGGGGTGGACGGTTCGGTCATCGGGTGGTGGTCCTCACGTCCGGGCTCGGGCATCCGGTCGCATCAACTCTTCCTGGGTCGGCAGGCGCCGGGCGGGTGGTGCCGCCACGCGCGGCCGGTATTCGGGCGGCAGGCGGTCCACCAGCCAATTGGCGGCGTCCGCCACCAGGGGCAGGCTACGGGCGTCGCGCACGGCTTCCGGCCAGCGGTCTGCCGCCGGGATGACCATGCCGCCGAGGATATAGGCAACCACCACCAGGAAGGCACCCCGGGCGAGGCCGAAAACCAGCCCCAAAGCGCGGTCCGTTCCGCCCAGGGCGGAATCCTGCACGCGCCGGGCTATGGCGGCGATGGCAAGCTTCAGCG
>JAEWCI010000131.1 GCA_023390705.1 Pseudomonadota bacterium | reverse complement strand
GCGCGTGGCCCCGGGCCCGCCCGGGCGCTACGGGCTGGCCGGGGCCCGGCAGCATGACACCATCGAGCCAGGCGGAGCCGCTACGGCGGCGAGGCACATCTCCCGCCCCACGGCACGCAGCGCAGCGGCCATGACATCGAGGGGCATGCCTTGACCGTCGCGCGAGACGCGGTGGCCATGGGGGATCTTCATGCGGGCTCGGCGCTCCTGCCACGGCCGAGCCCAGCGAGCATGCGATGCCGTGCCCTGCTGGCCACCTGGCGGGCAAGGGCGAACAGCCCGGCCGGGTGCAGCGGGTCAGCGAGCACATAGCCGACGCGCTGGCGCCGGTGGCTGACCCACAGCCGCTTGTAGGGGTCATCCCCACGGCCGAAGTCCAGTTCCCGTACACCATCCTCCTCGATCAGTGCCCGGATCATCATGGCGGTAAGCGCGGTGCCCGGTGAGGTGGCGCGGCTCTCCTCGGCATGCGCGAGCTTCAGCAGCAGGGCGCGCGCCCTGCCTCCCGCGCCACCCCGGTCGAGCGCCCAGTACTGCGCGGCCACCGGCCTGTTCCCGGCGCGGGTTTCGCGCAGGACGCCAAGCCGTAGGGCCCGCTGCGCCGCCAGCGCCCGCATCAGGGCGCCGTCAAAGTCGGGGAATGGCTCCCATGGCTTCCAACTGCGGGCACGGACGTCCTCATAGGCGGCAATTCCGGCTTCGAGCGCCGGGCCCGGCGTCGCGATGCGCTCAAGGCACAGTTCCCGCGCCGCGCGGGCAAGCTTGCGGTTGATAGTGTTGCGCAACGCGGGTGGCCGGTCGGCAAGATAGGCAGTCCAGCCGAGATCGGGCGGGAAAGCTTCGTACCAGTTGCCGAAGTGGGTGAAGCGGGCAGGGAAGAGGCGCGCCATCCGCAGGCCCTCCAGCAGGGGCTCAAGCCCGGGCGCCGCCGGGTCCAGCGCGTCGAGCAGCACCGGCGGCCCGAAGCGCAGCAGCCGGCCCAGGGAGCGCCCCGCTTCGCGCAGTGCTGGCGCACCGGCATCAGGAACAATCAAGGGACGCCAGGCAAGGCTGTAGTCGGTGGTCAGCCCTCGCAGCCGCCCGCCGACGCGCAGCAGCGGCAGCATCACGGTATCGGTGGAGGCAAGCATTGGCTCCACCTCCGCAGGCAGCGCATGCGCGAGGGTCACGTCGTACCAGAGGCGACTGGCGAAAAGGTCGCCGCAACCGGGTGGGTCCAGGAAGCGGTCGCACCACCCGGGCAAGCCTTCATGAGGCAATGGCAAGAGCCGTGCGGCTGTGCTGGGCGGCATGGTGCGGGTCTGAGTGCAGCGATATGGCACGGTAGTGATACGGCGACTTTTCGTCCATGAGTTGCATACCCTGGAGACGGCTGGCGACCGCAGAAGTAGATTCGTCGCCAGGCTCGCCTGCATCCGCCTCTCCCCCAGGCGGCTGCTCAACTGGCGTCATGGTATTTGCGAAGGCTGCTCAGGCGCTGGCGAGCGCGAGAAGCTGTAACCCATGGCGGCCCGGCTTGGACCGCACGGACAAGTTTAACAGCAGCAGTCCGACCTTGAAGGATGGGCCACTGTGACCTGTGCTGGCCGAAAGGGCTGGCCGGCACAGGTAATCACGCCAGCAACAGCACAACCGGCTACGGAGGAAATAACGCCTGGCGGGCATCCGATGAATGATGACTTACCGTCGGCGCGCCTCCCTCCTCCACCAAGCAAGAAGAATTGTCTATTTGAATATAATTCCTGTTGCCTGGCCTCTGGGCACGCTCCCATCATGCACCCAGGAACGGGCAGGAGGCCGCCATAATGGGCTGGACGAGCAAGGCCACACCGTTCGCGGCCGGCACAGGAGCAACCGCTGCCGCGGCTGTGGTGCCAATCCCTTTCCTCGCGTCATCATTCTCGAGCAGTCCCACACCCATGGCCGATGGAGGACCGAAGGAGGCCACTCCTGCGAAGTCGGACCTGTCCATCGCTCCGGACGCGACGGTTGCAGTTCCGGCGGAAGCCGGCCCAGCCTCCTCCCCTCAATCGGAACCGCCCCGGGCTTCGGTGACCGACCTGGGGATCGCCGCCGCGGCAACTGATCTTTTCGTGCCGCCCACCAGCAGCATAGGCCCTGCCGCAACTGGCACGCAGCCCCTGGCCGGTGCCGGGAGTCCAACGCAGCCGATCCTGTCCTTTGGTTTGGGGGGAACGATCTCCATGGAGATGCTGGCTGCCAGTGGCACTGCACTCCCGGGAACGTCGTCCACGGCCCAAAGCACTTCTGCCGGCGCTGTCCTGGACCCGGGCCCAGGTGCCCGTATCCTCTCCGTAACGTCAAGGGATACGCCGCTCACTGGGAGCGATCCGGGTGCCCTTGGCTTGCGTTCATCCTCCATGGATCAGGCCACGGCTGTACCCGAGCCCGCTGCGCTCATGCTCTTCGGCGTGGGTGTCCCCGGGCTTGTCTGGGTGCGTCGCCGGTGCGGCGGGATGCGGCGCAAGCCGGCCCGCGCTGCCACCTCGCTACCGTATCGGACCGGTGAATCCGAAGCATGGCTAGGCTGCTAGATATCCCCTCCAATTTGCCAGGTTTGGCAGACATTTTCTGGGTCGGCCTGTTAGTGGCGTTGGCGGCCCTCGGAATAAGCATCACTGTCTGGCACCTGGTTTCGGAATGGCGAGCGGATCGGCGGGAAAGACGGCTCCGCAAACGCCTCTATCGCCGTATGCATTGCGGCTGACGGCTTCTGCGCGCGGAGGGGTTTCAACATCGGGTAATGCGGCTGCTTCTGGGATGATCCATCCAAGGGCACCGGACAGCTTATGGTCGCCTGGTGTCCTCGCTGGCGTCTTGGATGGAACACAGGCAAGCCGATGATCGCCCGCTGACAATCACGAGACGGGCGCGGCGTAGCAAACCCCGCCCGCGCCGCCCGGTCGACGGAGTTGCATCGCTCACCTGCGCCGCTCCTGGGTCGCGGCACACCGGACAAGGCGGCCGGGCAGACGAGGCATGCCGCGCGGCACGATGTTGTTGGTCGGCACCTGCGCGTGGTCCTGTGGGGAGGAGAAGTCAGGCCTGGCGGAGAGCAGCCAGGCATATGCCTGGAGGGCCTCCTCGGTACCCAGGGCGTTGTAAAGCATGGCAAGGGACTGCAGGCCCAGGCGCCCGTATTCGCCCCCGCTCTTGCTCCACCCGTCCCCGTTGGACATGCCGTGCTGCCGCGTTGCCCGTCCGATCTCGGCCCAGGTCTTGAAGGGAGACGTGTTCTGCCTGCCCGGCGCGATAGCGATGGCGAAGGCGATGCCGTCGCGCCTCGGGAAGCCTCTGCCTTCGGCCCGGAAGCGCCCGACGATGAAGTTGGACATCCAGCCGAGGAACGCCCGCGCATCCTCGTCGCCGCGCTTCGCCGCCGCGGCGGCGACCGAGGCGATGTAGTCCTGCTGCCACGGTGCCAGGGTGTCGTTCTCGTTCGGGATGTAGCCGTGCGCCTCACCCTCCAGCGCGGTCCATTCGCGGGTCTTCGAAGCCAACCACTTCCAATTGGCCGCCGCTACCTCTCGGAAATAGGCTTGGTGCGGGTCGCCGTCCGGGCTGATCCAGGCCGCCTCGGCCAACTGCCGCAGGGCCCAGGCGCCTGCGCGCACCTCCCGGCCCAGGCGCGTGTTGATCAGGTTGACGCCCCGGGCGGCACCCGGCTCATTGCGCTGACCCGGCCAGACCGACAGCACGTTCCAGGCCGCCTGTGCCTGCAACTCGTCGAGGAAGGCGCGGCGGCCGGTCAGCAGATAGGGCACGAAGGAAAGGTCTGGCTGGTGGGCGGCTTCCGGCCACCATTGCGCCTCCTCGTGATTCTCCGGCTGCAGCAGCGACTTCGGCGGCGGCCCGTTACGGGCGTCGGTCCAGAAGTCCGGCCAGCGCCGCTCATCCATCCAGCCGCCACGCGGATCATGGAGGTGCCACGGCACCGCGCCGGCCGCCTCCGCCTGGCCGAGCACGAAGACCGCCGCCCGCGGGTCGCCGGAGGCCAGCCATGCCGCCTGATACATCGTCGTGATGCCGAGGTCCCCCCGGCCGCCCGCCGTCGGCATGTACCGCGTGATCTGACGTGCCCCGAGAGGCGCCCCCCAGGCGGGATCGGCGATCGCCCGGGCGAAGCCCGTCAACACGCCTTCCTCCACACCGGTCGAGAGGTCGTAATTCGCGACCGCCCCGGTTTCCGCCAGATAGGCCGTGTCCGGCCGCAGCAGTGGCTGGGCCGCAGGCGGCTGCCCGCCAGGCGAAGCGCCGACCAGCCGGCCCCAACCCTGGTACTGGAAGTGGCGCAGATCCCCGGTCCTGAGCACCTCCCGTCCGTCCAGCGCGAGACGCACCGAATAGGCCGCGGCGCCGCCCCCCGGCCGCATCGCGACGTCGTTGCGCAGCCACAGGTCCACCCAGAGCGTGCCGTCCGCGCGCGCGGCAATGTCCGCCACCAGCCGCATCGAGGTGGCTCCCCCCACCGCGGCCAGCGGTACCGGCGCTGTGACCCGCCGCTGCACCGCGAG
>JAEWCI010000094.1 GCA_023390705.1 Pseudomonadota bacterium | reverse complement strand
GGCGGCGCCGCCGCCCCCCCCCCCCGCGGCCCGGTACCTGCTATTCCGAGCGCATCCCCGCGCGGCGCACTACCGGCGCCCAGCGCTCCCGGTCCTCGGCGAAGAAGCGGCCGAAGGCTTCGGGGCTTTCGCTGGCTTCCACCTCCACCCCGCCCTCCAGCAGGCGGCGCTGCACCTCAGGGTCGGCCAGCGTGGCATTCAGTGCCGCATGCAGCCGGGCGATGCGGTCCGCGGGCGTGCCGGCAGGGGCGAACAAGCCGTACCAAGTGGCCGCGATGATCTCCGGGAAGCCCTGTTCCCCGGTGGTCGGCAGATCCGGCATGGCAGGGGTGCGGCGCGGCCCGGCGATGGCGATGGCCCGCAGCCGGCCGTCATTCACATTGGGCAGCATCGGCGCCAGGGCGTTGGTGAAGACATGCACCCGCCCGGCCATCACATCGGTCATCGCCGGGGAGGTGCCGCGATAGGGAACATGCTCCATCTCGACTCCGAGCGCCTGGAGGATCAGCGCCCCGGCGGCATGGCCCGTGCTGCCCACTCCCGGAGAGGCATAGGTCAGCGGCATTCGCCCGGACTTCGCCAGTTCCTGCAATTCCCGCAGGTTGCGCACCGGCAGGCCGGGATGAACGACGATGACATTCGGACCCTGCGCCATCAGCCCGATCGGCGCGAAGGCGGTGGTGACGTCATAGGGCACCCGCGCATGCACCAGGGAGGTGATGGTCAGGCTGCCGCTGCTGCCGAGCAGGATGGTGTAGCCATCCGGCGGGGATTTCGCGACGACCTCGCTGCCCAGCATGCCGCCGGCGCCGCCGCGGTTCTCGATGACGAAAGGCTGGCCGAGGCGCTGCGCCATGCCATCGGTGACCAGCCGGCCGACAATGTCGTTGGTGCCGCCGGGGGTATAGGGGATGACCAGCCGCAGCGGCCGTTCGGGGAAGCCTTGCGCCAGGGCCGGGGTCGTCCAGGCGAGGGCGAGCAGGAACAAGGCGAGGCGGCGCATGGTGATTCTCCCGGCAGAGCTTGCTTCACTACTGCCGCAGATTGCCGCGCCGCGCCACCTCCTCCCATTTCGCCAGATCGGCGGTGTAGGGCCGGCGAAAATCCTCCGCTGTCGGACTCGGCTCCACCTCCAGCCTGCCGGCCATCAGACGCCGGACGATGTCGGGGTCGGCCTGGGTGGCGTTGGGCGCCGCGTGCAGCCTGGCGATCCGGTCGGGCGGCGTCCCGGCAGGCCCCACCAGCCTGGATCAACCGGCAACGGCACGGCAGGCAGGCGCCGCATAATCAGGACTACTCCGCGGTGATGTTGGCGCGGCGCAGGACCGGTGCCCAGCGATTGCGCTCCTCCTCCAGCGCCCGCACCGTGCCGGCACTGTCGAGGTATTCCGGGTCGAAGCCGCGTTCGGTGATGGCGCTGATGAAGGCGGTGTCCGCCATCACGTCGCGCAGCGCCGCTTCCAGCTTCGCCACGATAGCCTGCGGCGTGCGCGCCGGTGCGGCCACGGGATACCACAGCTCGGCGGCGTAGCCGGGGAGCGCCTCGGCGATGGACGGAAGGTTCGGCCAGCCGCGGGCCCGCTTTGCCGAGGTGACGGCGATGGCGCGCACCTTGCCATCGCGGATCAGCCCGTCCACCGCGGTGGAACTGGCGAACATCACCTGCACCTCGTTGCCCAGCAGCCCGGCGACGGAAGGGCCGGTGCCGCGATAGGGCACGTGGATGATGCGGGTGCCTACCATCTCGTTGAACAGTTCCGCGCCCAGATGCATCGGCGTGCCGGCGCCGGCCGTGCCGTGGTTCAGCCGGCCGGGATTGGCCTTCGCATAGGCGATGAACTCGGCCAGGTTGGTCACCGGCACATGCTCGTTCACCACCAGCAGGATGGGCGTGCTGGCGGTGCGCGCCACCCAGGCGAAGTCGCGCTTCCAGTCATAGCCAGGGTTGCGGAACAGGATATCGGCGATGGCCATGCCATTGCCGTTGAACAGGATGGTGTAGCCATCCGGCGTGGCCTGCGCGACCAGGGCGGAGCCGATATTCCCGCCGGCGCCGCCGCGATTCTCGATCACCACCGGCTGGCCGAGCCTGTCGGTGAGCGCCCGCGCCACCATGCGGCCGAGATTGTCGGTGCCGCCGCCGGGCGGGAAGGGCACCACCATCCGCACCGGACGGTCCGGGTAGCCCCCGGCGTCGCCTTGCGCTGCGGCGCCACGCGCCAGGGTCAGAAGGGCGGGGGCGGCGAGCAGCGTGCGGCGGCGCATGATGTGGTTCCTCCCTTTGTGCCCGGCTTTGTGCCGTGGCCTATTCCGGCTTCCTGCCGCGTGGCTTGGTGGCCAGCAGCCCAGCCCGTTCCAGTTCGGTGATCTCCATCCCGGTCAGGCCAAGCTCGGCCAGCACCGCGCGGTTGTCCTCGCCCAGTGCCCGGGCGTTGCCGGGTACCGTCAGCGGACGGCGGGCGAAGCGGTAGGGGATGCCCTTGGCCGGCCTGCCATCCGGCGCCCGCAGCACCGCGGTGCCGGCCAGGAAATCCGCCGAGGCGGCCAGGGCAGCGCCATCGCGCACCGGGGCGCTGCCGCCGGACCATACCGCGCGCCAGCCATCGCCATCCGGCACCACCGCCTCCTCCGGGTCCATCGGGTCACCATTGCCGCGGCGCGGGGAAGGGGCGCCGGCAGCGGCGGCGATCAGTTCCTCGCCCAGCAGGAAGCTGGTGAGTTCACGCTGCGAGAGGTCGAGATGCGCGCCCTGGCCGGTGCGGTCGCGTTCCAGCAGCGCGGCGATGATGGCGCCGGAGGCGAAGAGGCAGACCACCTGGTCCGGGTAATTCACGTCCCGTCCGGTGATGACGGGCGCTTCCATGCTGCCGGTCAGCGAGGCCAGGCCGCCAGTGGCTTCCAGCGTGGAGCCGAAGCTCGTCATGTCGCGGTCCGGCCCGTTCTCGCCCTGTGAGGAAATGCTGGCGATGACCAGGCGGGGGAAGCGCTGGCGGAGGAATTCCGGCGCCAGGCCGAAGCCGGCCAGCACGCCGCGGCGGTAATTCTCCACCAGCACATCGGCCTGTTCCAGCAGGCGCAGCAGCACCTCCCGCCCGCGCGGGTCCTTCAGGTCCAGGCAGACCGAGCGCTTGCCGCGGTTGGTGAACTGGAACCAGGCGGACTGATTCCACCAGTCGCTGTCGGGCGTGGAGTTCTCGTTGTTGCGGAACGGGTCGATGGCGCCCGGCCCTTCCACCTTCACCACCTCGGCGCCAAGGTCGAGCAGCATGGTGGAGGAGGCGGCGCCGGCCGTCAGCCAGCCGAGATCCACCACCTTGATGCCGGAAAGCGGCAGTTCATGCGGCATCGATGCTCTCCTCGGCACTCACGCGCCGGCCGTCCCAGCCAACGGGCAGCGCCGGCATGCCATCCGGCGCGATGAAGCCGCGCGCCTTGTGCTGTGCGTCGTCCAGCAGTTCCGTTGGCCACACCACGGGCCCGATCGGCACGCGCCGCGCCTGGGCGGCGGCGGTGATTTCCGCGCGGGTGCGGGCCAGGAACCAGGGGCCGAGGATTTCCTTCAGCGCCGGCCGGTGGATGCGCCGGCCGGGACGGGTGGCGAAGCGTTCGTCATGCAGGCGCGGGTCGCCCACCAGGTCGCGCAACGGCGGCCAGTCCTTCTCCTGATAGACCAGGGCGATATGGCCGTCCTTGGCCGGCATGGTGAACCAGTCCACCCGGTCCCCACCACGGCGCGGGGCGGTGCCGGAGACGATGGTGCCGGCGGCCACCTTCCAGTTCAGCCAGGTGGTGACGTCGAACAGCGAGATGTCGATCAGCTCCTCCCCGCCGCCCCGCAGCGCCGCGAGCAGCGCGGTGGTGGCGGCAAGGCCGGAGGCATAGGCCGCCTGGTGACCGGCAAGCCGTGCCGGCGGTCCCTCGGCCTCGCCGACGATGCCGAGCAGGCCGGAAAGCGCCAGCAGGCCAAGCTCGCTCATCGGCGGGTCCTGCACCGCGCCGTCGCGCAGGCCGAAGACGGAGATCCGCACCTTCACCATGGCATCGGCGCTGCGCAGCGTGGCGTCATCGCCGATCGCCACGTCGAAGCGGCCTTCGGCCGGGCCGTTCCGCTTGCCGGTGTTCAGGAAGCGGTCCAGCGCCGAACTGCCATCCGGCAAGAGAGGCTGGTGTCCGGCCAGGGGTTCGCCCCCTGGCGGCAACGGCCGCACCACTTCCGCGCCATAGGCAGCGCAGAGCTTGGCGGCCATGGCGGCGGCAAGGCCGTGCGGCCGCTGGGCGCAGAGCGCGCCCAGGTCCAGCACGCGCCTGCCCTTCAGCGGCGCGACAGCCATGTTCAGACGCCCTGGCCCGGGTTCTTGATGCCGGCTGCGAAGCGCGCCCGGCCTTCCTCCGAAGCCCTGGTCTTCGACCGGATCATCTGGTTGACCAACTGGCCGTGGTCCATGGCGTCCTGCCAGTTGGTGATGAAGGCGGGGATGCGGTCCAGCGCCTTCTTGCTCTGGGCCAGCGCCACGGCGTCGAACTGCGCCACCTTCTGCGCCAGCGCCTGGGCGGTGGGCAGAAGCTGGTCCGGCTCGACGCACTGGTTGACCATGCCCCAGCGTTCGGCGGTGGCGCCATCAATGCGGTTGGTGGTCAGCACCAGCCAGGCGGCCTGCTTGCGCGTGACACCCGAGAGCTGGATGGCCGGGCCGGCCATGCCGGGATAGGTGGCGAAGCCCATCTCCGGGCAGCCGATGCTGGCCTTGGTGCTGGCAATGGCGAGGTCGCAGACATTGATGAGTGTCGCCCCGCCACCCAGCGCCACCCCGTTGACCGCGGCGATGAAGATGGAGGGATGGGCGCGGATCGCCATGTTCACCGCAATCCATTCCTCGCCGGCGCCTTCGATGCCCGCCTTGCGGTCGGCCTCGCCTTCCTTCAGGTCCATGCCGGCGCAGAAGGCCACGCCCGTGCCGGTGAGGATGATGGCCTTGGCTTCGCCCTTCAGCTCCTCGAATATCCGCATCAGCCCCTGGCGCGTGGCGCGGTTCATCGCGTTGCGCTGCGGCTCGCGGTTGATCTGGATCTGTGCCCAGCCTTCCTGCCGGGTGACGATCAGCTCCTGGTCCATGGCGTCAGCCCTCCGGCCCGAATTGCGGCAGCACGAAACCTTCGGGGCCACCGGGGAAGCGCACGGAAAGCCGCATGCCGATCTTCGCTTCGTCAGCCGACATATCCACCAGGTTGGTCAGCATGTATGGCCCCTCGTCCAGCTTCACCATGGCGACGGGGTAGGGAAGCTCGTCCGCCATGCCGGAGAAATACTGCTGGTGGAACACCACGAAGGACCACAGCTCCCCCTTGCCGGAGGCGGTGATCCATTCCCAGTCCGGCTTGCCGGTGAAGGGCGAAACCGGGGCGGGCGGGAAGAAGCACTTCCCGGTCTGGCCGCATTTCTGCACGATCAGCCTGCCCTGGCGGCAGGCTTCCCAGAAGGGCTTGTTCCAGTTGTCAACCAGCGGCTTGGGACGGGTGGCGAGGCTCATGCGGCCCTCCGCAGGATGGCGCTCTGGGCGATGTTGGTGGCGCAGATGTACTGCATGGCCTGGACATTCGGGATCTGCCGCTCGCCGCATTCATGGCGAAGCTGGCGGACGCATTCGGCGATGATGCCCCAGCCCTGCATGTAGCTGTCGCTCAGATGGCCGCCGGAGGTATTGGTGGGCCAGCGCCCGGTGCCGAGCTGCAGCGTGCCGTCGCGCACGAAGTCGCCGCTCTCGCCCTGCTTGCAGAAGCCGAGCCCTTCCAGGCTGAACATCACGGTCGGCGAGAAATTGTCGTAGATGCCGAGGCCCTGGATGTCCTCCCGCCCGATGCCGGCACGGTCATAGACCTTCCGGGTGGCGGAGAGGCTGGGATACCAGAAATCATCGGCCGGGCCGCTGCCGTAGCGGAAGCTGTCCTGGCGGGCATAGCCGGAAACCAGCACCGGCGGGCGCTTCAGGTCCTTGGCGCGGTCGGGCGTGGTGAGGATCCAGGCCACCGCGCCGTCATTGATCAGGCAGTAGTCCAGCAGCTTCAGCGGCTCGCAGATCGGGCGCGCATGGGCGTGCATCTTGAGATCGATCGGCTTGCCGTGCATCACGGCGTCCGGGTTGAGGCAGGCATGATGGCGGAAGGCCACGCTGACCGGGCCGAGATCGGCATGGGTGGTGCCGAACTGGTGCATGTGGCGGCGCCACATCATGGCATGGATGGCGCCCGGGCTGGTCATGCCCCAGGGCGACCACTGGCTGTCGCCGCCGCCGTAGCGCACCCGCACCGAACGGCCGTTGTTGCCATAGACCAGCGCCACGGTCTTGGCCGCGCCGGTGGTGAGGGCCTGCACCGCCAGGGAGAGCGAGACGCCGGAGAATCGGCCGGCCGTTTCGGTCAGGAGGCAATACTGGGGATGAATCCCCATCATCTCCGCGAAACGCTCATAGCTCGGGATGCGGCTGACGATCAGGCCGTCGATATCGGATGTCTTCAGCCCGGCATCGTCGAGCGCCATGTTCAGCGCCTCGCAGCCCAGGCCGTAGCTGTCGGTTTCAGGGAAATTGCCGTAGCGCGTGGCGCCGATGCCGACGAAGGCGGCCTTGTCGCGCATCGGCCAGGGTTCGGAAATTGCCGGCGCGGCCAGCGGTTGATCGGGTGGCATGGTGCCGATCTGCTCCTCGGAGGGTTCCTCTCTCCCCTAAGCTGCCCCGCCTCGCGCCGTAGCGCTACCCCCCTCCCAGCAAGCCGATGCCGCCCGGCCGGCCACGGCGGAGCCGGAACGGCCGGGCAGGCAATCGGCCGATGGTCAGTAGATCACGACGGAGCGGATGCTCTCGCCCCGCTCCATCAGCTCGAAGCCGTGATTGATCTGCTCCAGCGGCATGGTGTGGGTGATGAGGCTGTCGATGTCGATCTTGCCTTCCATGTACCAGTCCACGATCTTCGGCACGTCGGTGCGGCCGCGGGCGCCACCGAAGGCGGTGCCCTTCCACACCCGGCCCGTCACCAGTTGGAAGGGGCGGGTGGCGATCTCCTGGCCCGAGGCGGCGACACCGACGATGATGCTCTCGCCCCAGCCGCGATGCGCCGATTCCAGTGCCTGACGCATGACCTTCACATTGCCGATGCATTCGAAGGTGAAATCGGCGCCGCCGTCGGTCAGGTCCTGGATGGCCTGCACCACCTTGTCATGCCCGGTCTCGGCCGGGTTGACGAAGTGGGTCATGCCGAACTTCCTCGCCATCTTGGCCTTGGCCGGGTTGAGGTCCACGCCGATGATGCGGTCGGCGCCCACCATGCGCGCGCCCTGGATGACGTTCAGCCCAATGCCGCCCAGGCCGAACACCGCCACATTCGCGCCCGGCCAGACCTTGGCGGTGTTGATCACCGCGCCGATGCCGGTGGTGACGCCGCAGCCGATGTAGCAGATCTTGTCGAAGGGCGCGTCCTCCCGGACCTTCGCGAGTGCGATCTCTGGCAGAACGGTGAAATTCGCAAAGGTCGAGCACCCCATATAGTGGAACACCGTACCACTGTCGCAGGAGAAGCGGCTGGTGCCGTCCGGCATCACGCCCCGGCCCTGGGTCGCGCGGATGGCGGTGCAGAGGTTGGAACGGCGGGAAAGGCAGGTTTTGCACTGCCGGCATTCCGGCGTGTAGAGCGGGATGACGTGGTCGCCCGGCTTCAGCGTGGTCACGCCCGCGCCGACCTCGCGCACGATGCCCGCGCCCTCATGCCCCAGGATGGCGGGAAACAGCCCTTCCGGGTCCAGGCCGGAAAGGGTGTACTGGTCGGTGTGGCAGATGCCGGTGGCCTTCACCTCAACCAGCACCTCGCCGGCCTTCGGGCCGCCGATCTCGATGGTTTCGATGGAAAGTGGCTTGCCAGCGGCCCAGGCCACCGCGGCGCGTGTCTTCATCGGCATGGCTCCTTCGTCAGGGGCGGAGAATGCCAGCCAAAGGCCGGGCCTGCCAGATAGCAGGCGCCTGCCGGCTGCCGGAGACGCTGCGCGGCCGTGCCGGAGCGGCGGTCGCCATGGACGGCGCTGCCGGCCGCCGTGCTGCGCCGTGCATCCATGCGCCAGCGGGGCGCGGCCACAGCCGGTGAACTGCCGCTCAGGCAGTGTCGCGCCGATCGGGGCTGCTCAGCCCGGCGTTACCACCAGGCCCAGCCCTGTCGCCATGCCAAGCCGGTTCCACTCATCCCAGCATTCATGGACCAGCCCGCCCTCGGCCCGGAGCATGGACATGCCGCTGAGCGTCAGCCGCCGGCCGGTGGGTGCCACGCCCAGGCCATCGCCATCATGGGTCATGGTCACGCTCCAGCGGGCGGCCGCCAACGGACCGGACTCGATCACCACATTCAGCGTGAAATGCGGCGCGCTGAAACTGGAAAGGATGCGCCTGTGGAAGCCACTGAAGGCTTCCGGCCCGACGAGATCGGCGCCGCTCTCGTCAACGGCATGGCAGACGCAGTCGGCCGCCATGTAGCGGGGGATCGCCCCCGGGTCCCGGCGGTTCCAGACCTCCTCGAACCACCGCCGCATGATTTCTCCCGCCGACAGTTCCGTCATCGTGTTCCTCCCTGGTGCCGGTCGGAACCAGTCTAGCGCCACCCGGCATGCCGGCGGGAATAAACTGGGCGCTGGCTCAGCTCCTCACATAGCCCAGCCAGTCCCACCAGGTCGCGGTCAGGAGCAGCAGCAGGGCGTATCCCGCCAGGGTGATCCAGATACCGCTGCGGGTGAAATCCCGCCCGCCGAAGGTGCCGGTACCGAACACCACCATGTTCTGCGGCGCGTTCACCACCAGCAGGAAGCCGAAGCTGATGGCGAATTGCAGGATCATCGCCAGGCCGGCGATGTTCACCGGCACCCCGGCGCGCGAAACCTCCTGCAGCACCGCGATGACGATGGGGATGAAGGCGGCGGAGAGCGCCGTGGCGCTGGCGAAGCCGAGATGCACCACGATCAGGAAGGCCGCCATCACCGCGACGATGGTGAAGGGCGTCGCGAGGCGGAGGTGGAAGCCATCCACGATCAGCCCGGCCAGCCAGGGCGCGCCGCGGGTCTGCACCAGCACCGTGCCCAGCGCGATGCCGACGGCGAAGAGCACCAGCGTGCCCCAGGGCAGCGCCGCCTGGGCCTGCTTCCAGCTCAGCGCGCCGATGCCGGGCAGCAGCAGCACCGCCACCGCCAGGATGGTGCTGCTGGCGGTGTCCAGCGGGTGCAGCTTGCCCTCCGTGGCCCAGAGCAGCAGCAGGGTGATGCCGGCCAGCAGCGTGCGCTTCTCCGCCCCGCTCATCGGCCCGAGCGCCCCAAGGTCGCGGGCGATCATCTCCCGCCCGCCCTCGATCCGGGGCACTTCCGGGGGGTGGCAGCGCCACAGGATGACGTAGAGCACCGGAGTCATCAGCAGCCAGAAGGGCGCCGCTGCTACCAGCCACTGCGCCCAGGTGACGGTGGTGTGGAGCTGCCGGTCGATCAGGCCAAGGAAGGTGGCGTTCTGCGCCGCCGCGGTCAGCACGCCGATATTCATCACCGAGCAGATCTGCGCCGAGGCGATCATCAGCAGCGCCGCGAAGCGCGATTCGCGCGGAATGCCGAATGCGGCGATGATGCCAAGCACGATCGGCACCACCGCGGAGACCCGCGCGGTGGCCGAGGGCACCAGGAAGGCCAGCAGGATGCCGACCAGCAGCGTGCCGGCCAGCACCGCCCGGCTGTCCGCCCCCACCCGCGACAGCACGGCAAGCGCGATGCGCCTGTCGAGCCCCGTGGTCGTGACCGCGGCGGCGAAGACCAATGCGGCGCCGACCAGCGCCACGGAATTGTTGGCGAATCCCGCGATCGCCCAGTCCCGCGCCCGGGGAATGCCGATGGTCTTCGCCGGGTCGGCCAGGTCCGGGGCAAAGCCGATCAGCAGGATGATGGCGGCGACGATCAGCACGGCGCTGACCGAATAGTCCACCGCCTCGGTCACCCAGAGCATGACGGCGAAGAGCAGGATGCCAAGCGCCCGCTGCCCGGCCACCGGAAGGCCGGCGAAGGGCGGCAGCAGGCAGAACAATGCCAGCACCGCGCAGGCCGCGAGCAGCCCGAGCAACCGGCGTCGCAGCCCGGTGGCTTCCGCGGGCGGCGTCGCGATGGTTGCGGATATGGTCCGAGCCATCGTGCTCATGGGCGAAATCCCCGATCGGCGAGGCGGCGTGCCTCACCCTGGCCCTTGCAGGCTAGGAAGTTTCGGCCTGGCACACCTTGCGGCCGATCAAGCCCTTGCGCGGGGGGTAGGTGATGCCAGCTTTCTGCAGGGCGTAACCGGCCCCGGGCGGCCGGGCGAAGCTGTCCGGGAA
>JAEWCI010000232.1 GCA_023390705.1 Pseudomonadota bacterium | reverse complement strand
GTGCAGCAGCGGTGCCGCGATAGGGCACATGCACCGCCTCGCCGCCGATATGGCGCAGCAGCAGGAAGGAGACGAGGTGCGAGATGTTGCCGACACCGCCCGAGGAATAGCTCAGCTTTCCCGGATTGGCCTTCACCCAGGCGATGAAGCCGGCGGGATCGCGCGGCGGCGTCTGCGGGTTCACCACCAATGCCATGGGCGAAGCCGCTGTCAGCGCCACCGGCTTCAGGTCGCGCAGCAGGTCGTAGGGCAGGCTGCGGTACAGCGCACGGCTGATGGCGATGGAGGAGGTGTTGTAGAGCACCGTGTAGCCATCAGGATCGGCTTTCGCCACCGCCTCGGCGGCGATGTTGCCATTGGCGCCGCCGCGATTCTCCACCACCATCGGCTGGCCGAGTTCCTGCGCCATGCGCGTGGCCAGGATGCGCGCCACCACATCCGTCGGTCCGCCGGGCGGGAAGGCCACCACCAGCCGCACCGGCCGGCTGGGGAAGCCGGATTGCGCCAGCGCCGGCATCGCCAGCGCGGCGCCACACAGTGCAAGGAAGGCCCGGCGGTCGAACAGCGTCATGTTTCTTCTCCCTGTCGCGGCGCCCCTAGGCTTGTGCGGCACCCCTTATCCGATCGATCAACGCCAGCGGGTCCGCCGGCTCGGCATCGCCGCGCCAGGCAACATGCTGGTCCGGGCGCGAGAGCACCAGCGCCTGCGGATAAAGCGCCGGCGCTTCCTCCGCATCCAGTTCCAGCAGCGCCAGCGGCAGCCCGCGCCGCGCCGCCGCACGCAGCAACCCCTCTACCGGCACCGCCGGATCGCGCCGGATCAGCGTGAACCAGGGGCCGAGCGCGTCATAGAGCGACCGCCCGTCGCGCAGCCAGAGATGCGGCGTGCGGCAGCCCGGCACGGTGGAGGGCGTGAAGCCGGCCATGGAATAGCCGGGCGCCGCCTCCCCGTCATAGGCCAGGAGGGGCGACTGGTCGTAGAAATAGCCGAAATTCAGGCCACCGCAGGCATACTGGTTGACATTCAGCTCATAGGCCGCGGCGCCTACACGGGCCCGCAGCGCATCGCCTTCCGGGCCGGGCTTCTCGATATCCGCCGGCACCGCGCCACGCTGCGCAGCCAGCGCGATGGCATGGTCCATGGCGTAACGCGAAACCTGCTCGGTGATCGGTAGGCGCTCCGCCTCATGCGCCGCCAGGATGGCCGGCGGCGCCCAACCCTGCAGCGTGGCGGCCAGCATCCAGGAAAGGTTCATGGCATCGGCAATGCCGGCATTCATGCCATAGCCCGCCATGGGCACCCAGATATGCGCCGCGTCGCCGCAGATGAAGGCGCGGCGGTCGCGGAAGCGGTCGGCCACCATGCGGCGGCCGATCCAGTCCTCCTTGGTGATGACCTCGTATTCGAATGCGGGCCCGACACCGAGGATGGCGCGGATGCAGGCATCGCGGTCCACCGCCTCGAAGTCGCTCTCCTCCGGGCGCAGGTAGTTGTGGATCAGCCAGGTGGAGCGGCCGTCAATGGCGTACATGTTGCCGCTGCGCCGTGGGTTCAGCGAGAAATTGCCCCAGGCCGGCCTGCCCTTCATCATCCCAAGCAGCGACGGGGCGCGGATGAAGGTGGATTGCACCAGGGAGACGACGGGGTCGCCGACGAAGCTGGCGCCGATCTGCCGGCGGATCTCGGAACGCCCGCCATCGCAGCCCACCAGGTAGTCGCAGGCGATCTCCAGCGCCTCGCCGCCGTCCAGCCCTTCGGCCTGCGCCAGCACGCCGGCTTCGTCCTGGGTGAAATCCAGCACGCGGGTGCGGTTCAGCAGGGTGAGCCCCGGCATCGCCTCGGCATGGGTGAAGAGGATGGGTTCCAGATAGATCTGGTTGATGCGGTGCGGCGGCTCCGGTGTCGGCCACCAGGTGTCCGGCCCGTCCCTGGCGGTGAAGCGTTCCGCCCGGCAGGGGATAGGGATGCGCGCCAGTTCGGTGCCCGTCGCGGTGGTGCGATAGACCACGTCGTGCGGGTAGTCCGGCGGCAGCCCGGCCTCGCGCAATGCCTGGGCCACGCCGAGCCGGCGGAAGATCTCCATGCTGCGCGCCGCGACATGGTTGCACTTCACGCTCGGCGGCTCGCCCCGGTGGCGCAGTTCCGCGACCGTCACGCGGATGCCGCGCCAGGCGAGGTCCATCGCCAGGGTCAGCCCCACCGGCCCGCCGCCGACCACCAGAACCTGGGTCCGTATGCGGCGGGCCATGGTGCTACCCCCCGTTGCGCAGCAATTCGCTGATCACCTTGTCCAGGTCATGCAGCGTGCTGCAGGTGGCGGCGGTGTGGCAGTAGGGCAGGTAGCGCAGCATGTCGCTGTCCCCGGTGCCCCAGACCGTGCGCATCTCCGGGTTCAGCCAGATCACCCGGCGGGAGCGTTCCGAGATCTGCCGCAGGATGTCCACCTGCGGCTCGGTCCGGTTGCCGCGGCCATCGCCGAGGATCAGCACCGTGGTCTGGCTGTCCACCTTGGAC
>JAEWCI010000031.1 GCA_023390705.1 Pseudomonadota bacterium | reverse complement strand
ACCATGTGGTCATCCGCAGCCACAACCCGGACCGCAGCATCGCCCTGCTGGCCGGGCGGCTGGGGCTGGACCTGCGCCTGGACCGGACCCGCGAGGGTTGGCGCAACCGGCTGATCTTCTTCCGCTGCGGCGACCTGGTGGTGGAGGTTTCGCACGACCCCGCCGCCGGCACCAGCGACGCACCGGATACGCTTTCCGGCCTGTGCTGGCGTTCCGCCGATGTGGCGGCGAGCCATGCCCGGCTGGCAGCGGCGGGCTTCCCCGTCTCGCCGCTGCGCCAGGGCCGCAAGCCGGGAACGCGCATCTTCGTCATCGAAGGCGATGCCGGGCTGGTGCGGAGCGCGGTGATCGGCCGGTAGCAGCGAAGGCTTCATGCCCCGGCAGCCCGGGTATCTTCACCAAGAACGGGATTGGCGAAGAGTGCGAATCGCGCAAAAAGGAGGCTGCCCGATGATCGGCGCGTTCATCCGCACCGGCCAGGCTTCAGATCCCCGGGGCGAGCAGGCCGGACGGGGGCCCGTTTCCGGCTTCACCCTAGCTTGGCCGTGCCGGGGAAAGGCCCAGCAACGGCACCGCCTGGGCGCTCCGCCCCACCGTCAGACAGGTTTCAGGACAGGGCATGGAAACGTTGTTTCGTACTCCATGGGCCGATCAGGGCTGCATGGAAACCGCCGCAAGCGTGGTGTCCATCGGTGGCGGCATTGTCATACTGGTGCTCCTGGGCACGGGGGCCTTCGGGTGGTGGAGCATTCGCCGCCAGCCGGATGCGCGGCGTGAAGCGTGGAAGCTGATTCCGGTATTGGGCGGTCTCGGTGTCCTGCTGCTCGGGGTGGTCGTCTTCGCCGCGACGAGCGGCACGACCACGCACCATGTTGCCGTGGAGAACAGGACACTCGTCTTCCAGGGCTGCGACGGGCTCACAGGTTTTTCCGAACGGATCGCCTTCGCCGATGTGGAATACGTCGCCTATCAGGCCCGGCGGACCGGTGGGCGGTCCCCGCGCACGGTTGACGAGATCATCGTCAAGGTGAAGGGCCGCGACGAGAGCCGCGCCATACCGCTTTCGACGGACCCGGACATGGTTGACCACGCGCTGCTGATGCGCGTCATGCCCCGCCGGCCTCTCGACGACTACCGGAATGCACTGGACCAGCGGGGCATCGCGGTGCCACCGGGCTTGGCCGCGCCGTAGCAGGCCGCTGAACAAGGGCGAGTGAGGCTTTTTCCGTCCTGCGCGGGCATCGGCGCGCTTTGCGCCCCGATCCGCGCATCTCCAACCCGTTGAGTTCTTTGCCAGTTTGAGATGGCCGGGTCACCCCCGGGTCACGCCCGGGGGCAGGCTCCCCGGGTCAAGCCCGGGGGTAGGCGCCCGGCTGCGGCACAGCGCGGCGCCCGCAGCCGATACGGGCCGCTCTCGACGCGCCCTGCTCTCAGCCGCGGTGGTCCAGCCCGATATCCAGCACCCGGGCGCTGTGGGTCAGCCAGCCGATGGAGATCAGATCCACCCCGGTTTCCGCCACCGCCCGCGCGGTTTCCGGCGTGATGCGGCCGGAAGCTTCGGTCAGGGCGCGGCCATCCACCATCGCCACCGCCTCGCGCAGCATGGGTGGCGGCATGTTGTCCAGCAGCACCGCATCCACGCCAAGGGCCAGGGCTTCCTCCAACTGGGCCAGGGTGTCCACCTCCAACTCGATCTTCACCATGTGGCCCACATGGGCGCGGGCGCGGGTGACGGCAGCGCGGATGCCGCCGGCGATGGCGACATGGTTGTCCTTGATCAGCACCGCGTCATCCAGGCCGAAGCGGTGGTTGGACCCGCCGCCGACCCGCACCGCGTATTTCTGCAATGCCCGCAGCCCGGGCAGGGTCTTGCGGGTGCAGCAGATGCTGGCCCTGGTGCCGCGCACCGCCTCCACCACGCCGTTCGTGGCGCTGGCGATGCCGCTGAGATGGCCGAGGAAGTTCAGCGCCGTGCGCTCCGCCGTCAGCAGCCCGCGCGCCGGGCCGGACAGGGTGGCGATGACGTCGCCCGGCTTGAGCCGGCTCCCATCGGGAAGCGCCACGGCGGCCTCGATGCGCGGTTCCACCAGGCGGAAGGCCAGCAGGGCCAGGTCCAGCCCGGCGACCACGCCCGGCTGCCGCGCGGTCAGGGCCACCCGCGCCTCGGCTTCAGCGGGCACCAGCGCATCCGTGGTGATGTCGCCGGCGCGGCCGAGATCCTCCAGCAGCGCAGCGCGCACCACCGGCTCCAGCATCACCATCGGCAGGAGCGGGACGGCGTTCGCGGTTGCCGTCATGGTCAGGCCTCCAGCATGCGCGCGACGGCGCGGCGGGCGCGGGCGGCGATGTCGGGCGCGATGGTGACCTCCTCGCGCATCTCCTCCAGCGCGCGGCGGATCTTCGGCAGGGTGATGCGCTTCATGTGCGGGCAGAGATTGCAGGGGCGCACGAAGGAGACATCTGGGTGCTGCAGGGCGACATTGTCGCTCATCGAGCATTCGGTGATCAGCGCCACCTGCTTCGGCCGCCGCGCCGCCACGAAATCGCTCATCATGGCGGTGGAGCCGGCATGGTCGGCCTCCGCCACCACCTCCGGCGGGCATTCGGGGTGGGCGAGTACCGTGACACCCGGATTCTCCCGCCGCAACTGACGGATATCCTCGGCGGTGAAGCGTTCATGCACCTCACAACGGCCAGCCCAGGTGATGACCTCGACGCCCGTCTCGCGCGCCACGTTGCGGGCGAGGTATTCGTCCGGCAGCAGGATGACGCGCCGCACGCCAAGCGATTCAACCACTTTCTTCACATTGCCGGAGGTGCAGCAGATATCGGATTCCGCCTTCACCGCGGCCGAGGTGTTGACATAGGTGACGACAGGCACGCCGGGGTGGCGTTGCCGCAGCAGGCGGATATCGGCCGGCGTGATGCTTTCGGCCAATGAACAGCCGGCCTCGGCATCGGGGATCAGCACGGTCTTTTCCGGGTTCAGCAGCTTGGCGGTTTCCGCCATGAAGTGAACGCCGGCCAGGACGATGACATCGGCCTTCACCTTCATCGCCTCGCGCGCCAGGGCCAGGCTGTCGCCCACGATGTCCGCGACGCAGTGGAAGATTTCCGGCGTCTGGTAGTTGTGCGCCAGCACCACCGCGTTGCGCCGCCGCTTGAGCGCCAGGATGGCGTCTATCTCCTCGGCATGCACCGGCCATTCGATGGGTGGGATGATGCGCTTCACCCGTTCGTACAGCGGCGCGGTGCGTGCCAGGGCGGCGGCTGCGGACATGGGTCCTCCTTATGCTCAATAAGAGCATTTAGCGTGCAAACAAAATAGGCCATGCGGCCAGCAATTATGCTGCAACTGAGTATAAGGGGATGTCAAGCGCCGCCTGCCCCGGCGGGCCTTCCGCTACACCATGCGGGCCGCGGGCAGCTTGGTGCCGGCCACGGCGCGTTCCAGCAGCACCTGCGGGCGGAAGCGGAACAATTTGGCCGGGCGGCCGCCGGTCTCGGCGGTCACCTCGCCGGTCTCCTCCACCAGCGCCTGGTTGTCGATCAGCCGGCGGAAATTCTGCTTGTGCAATTGCTGCCCGGCCAGGGCTTCCACCGCGCGCTGCAATTGCAGCAGGGTGAAGCTTGCCGGCATCAGCTCGAAGACCACCGGGCGGTATTTGATCTTGGCGCGCAGCCGGGCGATGCCGGTGGCCAGGATGCGGCGGTGGTCGTGCAGCATCGCCTCGCCGGGCAGTGCCGCGGGAGCGTCGCCGCCCTGGCGGCGGATCGCCTCCGGCACCAGCCCGGCCTCGAACAGCAGCTCGTAGCGTTGCAGCACCAGCTCCTCGTTCCACGGCATGCCGCCGAGGCCGAAGGCGATGCGGGCGCGCTGCTGCCTTTCCCGCCGCAGCGCCGGCTCGGCCGCCGCGGCGATCCAGGTCTTCAGCCGCGGCGCGATCAGCCTGCCGATCAGCGGCGGCGCGCCCTCCCGCCAGTCCTCCCAGGGGAAGAAGCGGTACCAGCTTCGCCAGGCGGCATCGTGCCGCCCGGAACCGCCTTCCTGCCGGGTCAGGCCGAGATAGCTGACCGAGATCACCCGCCGGTCCGGCGCCTCGGCCGAGCGGTCGCGGTCGGCGAAGGTGTAGAGCTGCTCGACATAGCCCAGGCGATGGCCGGTCTGCTGCTCCACCCAGCCGCGCAGCCCCGCCTGCAGGGAGCGATGGGCGGTCTCCAGCGGGCCGGAGGGCAGCAGCGCGCCCTGGCGGATGGTCAGCACCCGCGGCTCGTTCCCGGTGACGGTGACGAGCACGGCGATCAGCTCGGCCTCGATGGCCTGGGCGAGGGGAGGGGGCGCGTCGGGCAAGTCGTGGCTTCCTGCGAGGCCGGGCGGGCG
>JAEWCI010000535.1 GCA_023390705.1 Pseudomonadota bacterium | reverse complement strand
CGCCCATAGACCCGGCCTGACCATCCCTGCCGCGCGGCGTTGGCCCGGCCCGGTGCCGGCCGCCGTCCCGTGGTTGCCGCGCGCCGGGCGGGCACCTACACCTGCCCCGCCGCGTAACCGCCGGAGTGACCATGCGCCTCTTTCGCCCGTTGGCCGCTGCCCTGTCCCTCGCCCTTGCCGCCTGCGCCGCCTCCGCCCCGGGTGGCCGTGGCTGCGGCGGTGGCCCGACCCAGGTGGTGAATGCCTCCTCCCTGGCGGTGGAGCAGCTTTTCCTCGGCGCCGGGCCGGCGGATCAGCGTGCCGACCGGCTTGGCCCCGCCGGGTTGCCGCCGCGCGCCAGCCTGGTGCTGGACCGTCCGGCCGGGCCGAACCTCGCGCTGCGCGCCGTATGGGTGAATGGCAGGGCCGCCGAATTCGCCACCGCCGAAGCCTGTGGGCTGCAGCGCATCACCATCATGGATGCCGGGGTCCGGGCCGAATAGGCTGTGGTCCTCCGGGACGAAGACGCCAGGGCGTGGATCGCCGCGCGGCATCCGGCCCCGCCCCCTTGCGGGCCGGGTGGCCAGCCTGCTTCATGCCGGCAGCGGAGCCGCGATCGCCCGAGGCCGGCATGGCCGGAAGCGTGAAGCGCCTTCCCAACCTGGTACGGGAGCGAAGCGGATGCGCGTCAGCCTGGTGCAGATGAACCAGGGTTCGGACAAGGCGGCCAACCTGGCCGCCGCCCGGCGCCTGATCGAGACCGCGGTGGCGGAGGACCGGACCCAGCTCGTCAGCCTGCCGGAAACCTGGACCAATCTCGGCGGCGGCCGCGATGCCCGCCGCACCGCGGCGGAAGTGCTGCCCGCCCCGGGCAGCGAGACGCGCGGCGGCGAAGCCTATGAGCTTCTGCGCGGCCTCGCCCGCGCCCATGGCATCTTCGTCCATGGCGGCAGCATCATCGAGGATGGTGGCGAGAAGCTGTTCAACACGACGCTGGTCTTCGACCCGGAAGGCCGGGAGATCGCCCGCTACCGCAAGATCCACCTGTTCGACATCGTCGCCCCGGACGGCACCGGCTATCGCGAAAGCGCCCTCTATGGCGCGGGGCGGGAGCTGGTGACCTTCCAGGCGCATGGCATCACCTTCGGCTGCACCATCTGCTACGACATGCGCTTCCCGGAGCAATACGTGGCGCTGCGCCGGCTGGGGGCGGAGGCGATCCTCGCCCCCTCCAACTTCACCCTGCAGACCGGCAAGGATCATTGGGAAGTGCTGCTGCGCGCCCGCGCCATCGAAACGCAGTGCTGGCTGCTCGCCGCCGCTTCCTGGGGGCAGTACGAGGAGCGCGGTGTGCAGCGTTCGGTCTATGGCCATTCCCTGGTGGCGGACCCCTGGGGGCATGTGGTGGCCAAGGCCAGCGACGGCGTGGGCTGGGTGACCGCGCGGCTGGACCCCAAGGTAACGGCGCGGGTGCGGCGCGACATGCCGGTGCTGGAACACCGCGCCATGGCGGCCGGCAGCGGGCTCTATCCCAGCCCGTGAGCGTCGCCCCCATCGCGGCCTTCCCGGTGCCGCCACCACTGACGCCGGAGGCGATCACCGGCCGCATCGCCATCCTGGCGGCGCCGACTCCGCAGGCGACGAAGGCCCAGGCGAAGCTGGTGGCGCGCTACGGCGACGCGCCGCCGGACCTGGCCAGCGTCATCGTCGCGCTGGGCGGCGACGGCTTCATGCTGGAGACGCAGCACCGCTTCCTCGGCCGCAACCTGCCGGTCTATGGCATGAACCGCGGCAGCGTCGGCTTCCTGATGAATGACTGGCGGGAGGACGACCTGATCGCCCGGCTCGCCGCTGCACAGGGCGCGGTGCTGCACCCGCTGCGCATGGTGACGGAAGGTAATGGCGGCGCACGGACCGAGGCGCTGGCGATCAACGAGGTTTCCCTGCTGCGCGAAACCCGTCAGGCGGCGAAGATCCGCATCCTGGTGGACGGCAAGATGCGGCTGCCGGAACTGATCTGCGACGGCGTGCTGGTTTCCACCCCGGCCGGCAGCACCGCCTACAACCTCTCGGCGCACGGGCCTATCGTGCCGCTGGGCGCCAACCTGCTGCCGTTGACGCCGATCTCGGCCTTCCGCCCCCGCCGCTGGCGCGGCGCCCTGCTGCCCGCCGAGGCCGAGGTTGTGTTCGAGATCCTGGAAGCCGACAAGCGCCCCGTGGCCGCGGTGGCCGACTACACCGAAGTGCGCGACGTGCGCCGGGTGGAGGTGCGGGAGGACCGCAGCATCACCCTGACCCTGCTCTTCGACCCGGACCACGGCCTTTCGGAGCGGATCATCGCGGAGCAGTTCACGGTGTGAGCCGCGAGGCCGCGACATCCGACACCAGGCTGATCTGGTGCGTGGCCATCGGCCAGACCATCGGCTGGGGCACGCTGTTCTCCGTCTTCCCGCTCTTCATCGAGCCGCTGGAAGCGGCGTTCGGCTGGTCGCGGGCGGAGGTGAATGCCGGCCTGACCCTGGCGCTGCTGGTCGGCGGCCTGGTGGCGGTGCCGGTGGGGCGGATGGTGGACCGGCAGGGCGGGCGCCGGCTGCTGGCGCTGGGCGCCTTCGGCGGCAGCGCGCTGCTGGCGGCGCTGGCCATGGTGAATTCGCTGCCGATGTTCTGGGCGATCTGGGCGACGATGGGGCTGGTGCAGGCCACCGCGCTCTGGGGCCCGGCCATGGCGCTGGTGATCGGCACGGCGCGCAACCCGGCACGGGCGATCGCCGGCATCACCTTCGTCACCGGCTTCACCACCACCGTCTTCGTGCCCTTCGGTGCCTGGCTGATCGAATCGCTGGGCTGGCGCGGGGCGCTGCTGGCGCTGGCCGCGATCCAGGCAGTGCCGGGGATGCTGACCCTGGCGATGCTGCCGCCGGACCCGCAGCGGCCGGCCACCGCACCGCCTGCCGGCTTCAGCCTGTGGCAGGCGGTGCGGCGGCCTGCCTTCCTGGGCCTGACCGGCTGCTTCGCGGCGCACGCCTTCATCGCCACCGGGCTGGGCGCCCATGCCATTCCCATGTTCCGCGAACGCGGCCTGCCGGAGGCATCCGTGCTGCTGCTGGTGGCGCTGCACGGCCCCTGCCAGGTGGCGGCGCGGGCGGCCCTGTTCGGCCTGGGCAACCGCGTCACCATGCGCGGTGTCGGCCGGCTGGCGACGCTTCTGACACCCTTGGCGATGCTGGCCCTGGCCTTCGCCCCTTCGGAATTCCTCTGGCTGCTGCCCTATGTGCTGGCCTGGGCGGTGGCGGATGGGCTGATGACCATCGTCCGCGCCGCCGGGGTGGCGGAGATCCTGGGGCGGGAAGGTTTCGGCGCGCTGACCGGTGCACTGAGCGCGGCGACGATGCTGCCGCGCACCCTGGCACCGGTGCTGATCGCCCTGCTCTGGGAAGGCAGCGGCGGCTATGGCTTCCTGCCCTGGCTGCTGGCTGGGCTGGGTGTGGTGGCAGTGGCGTGCTTTGCGCTGGCTGCCGCGGCGCGGCCGGCAGCCGTCAGTGCGTGACCCGGCCGTAGAGGGCACGGACGCTGCCGCCGACCCCGAGATTCAGGCTGTTGCCCGCTCCATCGGCGCAGGCCGCCAAGCCGAACAGCAAAGCGGCCAGCGCCAGCTTCAGCGCCACGAACCGCTCTGCCTCGCATTGCCGCCCAGGGCGCCGCCGACATAGGCGCCGCTGACGCCCGAGCCGCCGCTGTCCCTGTTGGCGGCGCAGCCGGCCAGGGCCAGCAGCAGCGCCGCCAGCACCAGGCCCCGTCTCATGCCGCGTCGTTCAGGTGGCAGGCGCTGCGGTGCCCGGATGCCACCATCTTCAGCACCGGCCGCTCCACCTTGCAGCGCTCCATGGCGAAGGGGCAGCGCGGGTGGAAATGGCAGCCGGGGGGCGGGTGCAGCGGCGAGGGGATTTCCCCCTTCACCCCGGCGAAGCTGCGCTTGCGCGTCTCGATCCGCGGCACCTCGGCGAGCAGCGCCTTGGTGTAGGGGTGGTTGGGGTTGCGGAAGACCTCCTCGGCCGGCGCTTCCTCGACCACCCGGCCGAGATACATGATGACGACGTGGTCGCTGAGATGCTCCACCACGCCCAGGTCATGCGAGATGAAGAGGTAGGTGAGGTCGAGATCCCGCCGCAACTGCATGAACAGGTTGAGGATCTGCGCCTGGATCGAGACGTCCAGCGCCGCCACCGCCTCGTCGCAGACCAGGAAGTCCGGCTTCACCGCCAGCGCCCGGGCGATGCCGATGCGCTGCCGCTGCCCGCCGGAGAACTGGTGCGGGTAGCGCCGCTTGAAGGCGGGGTCGAGCCCGGCGCGGCGCATCTGCTCGTCCACGTACTCGTCCAGCTCGCCGCGGCGGACGATGTTGTGGACCAGCGGCGCCTCGCCGACGATGTCCGTGACCCTGAGCCGCGGGTTGAGCGAGGCATAGGGGTCCTGGAAGATCATCTGGGTGCGCAGCTTGGCCTCGCGCGCCTCGGCGGCGGAAAGGCTGGAAAGCTCCCGCCCGTGCCACAGGATGCGGCCGGAGGTGGGCGGCATGATGCCGGCGACCATGCGGCCCAGGGTGGACTTGCCGCAGCCGGATTCGCCGACCAGCCCCACCACTTCGCCCTTGCGCACCGTCAGGTCCACGCCGTCAACGGCGTGCACCACATCCTCGCGCACCGGGGCGCCCAGGCGCCTGGCCAGCTTCGCGGCGAAATCCAGCGTCTTGGCGAAACGCTTGGTGATGCCCTGCAATTCGATGATCGCGGGGTCGGTCGCCGCCATGCCGGGGCGGGTCTGCTCCATGGTGGCGCTCATGCCGGCACCGGCTCCAGATGCGGGTGGAAGCAGCGCGCCTGGCGGTCCTCGCCGAAGCGCCGCATCTCCGGCGGCTCGGCGCAGCGGGCATCGGCGCGCGGGCAGCGGGCGCGGAAGGCGCAGCCCGAGGGCAGGTTCAGCAGGCTCGGCGTCATGCCGGGAATCTGGCGCAGCGGCTCGCC
The DNA here is from genome assembly GCA_023390705.1 of Pseudomonadota bacterium. Classification (GTDB taxonomy): domain Bacteria; phylum Pseudomonadota; class Alphaproteobacteria; order Acetobacterales; family Acetobacteraceae; genus JAEWCI01. The sequence continues at coordinate 6,042 of JAEWCI010000535.1, read as the reverse complement.
GCGCTTGTTGCGGCTGGGCACGCTGCCGATCAGGCCGACGGTATAGGGGTGCAGCGGCGCATCCAGCACCGTCGCCACCGGCCCTTCCTCCACCACCTTGCCGGCGTACATCACCGCGATCTCGTCGGCGAGGCCGGCGACCACCGAGAGGTCATGGGTGATCCAGATCATCGCCGTGCCAAAATTGGCGCAGAGCTTCTGCGCCTCGGCCAGGATCTGGCCCTGGATGGTGACGTCCAGCGCGGTGGTCGGCTCATCGGCGACGATGAGATCCGGCTTGTGCAGCAGGGCGATGGCGATGGCCACGCGCTGGCGCATGCCGCCGGAGAACTGGTGCGGATAGGATTTCAGCCGCTCCTCCGGGCTGGGGATGCCGACTTGGCCGAGCGCGTCGCGGGACCGCTGCCGGGCTTCCTCGCGGCTGACCTTCTCATGCGCCAGCACCGTCTCGATCATCTGGGTGTCGATGCGCAGGACCGGATTGAGCGTCATCATCGGGTCCTGGAAGATCATCGCGATGCGGTTGCCCCGCAGGTCGCGCAGCCGCTCCTCCGGCAGCCTCGTCAGGTCCTCTCCCTTGAAGAGAATCTGCCCGTCCACAATCCGCCCCGGCGGGTCCACCAGCCCGATGATGGAAAAGCCCGTCACCGACTTGCCGGAGCCGCTCTCCCCCACCAGTCCGAGCACCTTGCCGCGGTCCACGGTGAAGGAGACGTCGTCCACCGCCTTCACCACGCCGGCGCGGGTGAAGAAATGCGTGCGGAGGTTTCGTACTTCCAGTGTCGGCGCGCTCATTTCTTCAGCCTCGGGTTCAGCACGTCGCGCAGTTGGTCGCCCACCAGGTTGATGGAGACGATGGTCACCAGCAGGGCGATGCCCGGGTAGAAGCTGATCCAGTATTTGCCCGAGAGCATGTACTCGTAGCCATTGGCGATCAGCAGGCCGAGCGAGGGTTCGGTGATCGGCACGCCGAGGCCGAGGAAGGAGAGCGTCGCCTCCAGCGCGATGGCGCGGGCGATCTGCATGGTGCCGACCACGATCAGCGGCGGCAGGCAATTGGGCAGCAGGTGGCGGAAGATGATGCGTCGCGTCGGCAAGGCCAGGCACTGCGCCGCCTCGATGTATTCGCGCCGCCGTTCCACCAGCGCGCTGCCGCGCACGGTGCGGGCGTAATAGGCCCACTCCACCAGCACCAGGGCGATGACGACGTTGAGGATGCCCTTGCCCAGGAAGGCCAGGATCATCAGCGCCGCCAGGATGGCCGGGAAGGAGAGCTGCAGGTCCACCAGCCGCATGATGGCGCTGTCGGTCTTGCCGCCGGCATAGGCCGCCAGCATGCCGAGCGAGGCGCCGACGAAGCAGGCGATGATGGCCGAGCCGGCACCCACCGTCAGGCTGATGCGCAGCCCGTACATGATGCCGGACAGCATGTCCCGGCCCTGGTCGTCGGTGCCGAGCCAGTAGGTGAAGCCGGCACCGCCCACCGTGCCCGGCTCCATGCGGCCGTCCATGATGTCGAGCTGCGCCAGGTCGTAGGGGTCCTGCGGCGCGATCCAGGGCGCTAAGATGGCGATCAGCGCGATCAGCGTGAACACCACCAGCCCGAACAGGGCCAGCTTCGACGCCGCGAATTCCGCGACGAAGCGGCGGAACGGCGTCTCCACCGGCGCCGCGGCGACAACCGGTGTTTCCGGCGCGACAGCGGTGCTGCTCATGCCTTGCTCTCCAGCCGGACCCGTGGGTCGAGCACGGAATAGGTGAGATCAACGATCAGGTTGATGGTGATGAACATCAGCACGATGATCATCAGGTAGGCGACGATGACCGGCCTATCCAGCACGTTGATCGAATCGATGATCAGCTTGCCCATGCCCGGCCAGGCGAAGACGCTTTCCGTCACCACCGAGAAGGCGATGGTGCTGCCGAGTTCCAGCCCGACCACGGTGACAACCGGGATCAGGATGTTCTTGAAGACATGGACGAAGGTGACGCGCGCCGGGGAAAGCCCCTTGGCGCGGGCGAATTTCACGTAGTCCATCAGCATGGTTTCCCGCACCCCGGCGCGGGTCAGGCGGATCACCAGGCTGATCTTGAACAGCGAAAGATTCACTGCCGGCATGATCATGTGCTGGATGCCATCCCAGGTCAGGAAGCTCCAGCGCATGCCGAAGAGCTCCGCCGTCTCGCCGCGGCCGGTGGAAGGCAGCCAGCCGAGCTGCACCGCGAAGACCATGATGAGCATCAGCCCCACCCAGAAGGTGGGCAGGGAGAAGCCCAGGATGGAGGTGGCCATGATGCCCTTGCTGACCGGCGATTCCGGCCGCAGCCCGGCATAGAGGCCGAGCGGCAGGCCGATCAGCAGCGCCATGAAGGTGGCGCCCAGCGCCAGTTCCAGCGTCGCCGGCATGCGCTGCAGGATCAGTTGCAGCGCCGGCTCGTTGAAGACGAAGCTGCGGCCGAGGTCGCCCTGCAGCGCCTTGCTGAGGAAGACCCAGTATTGCTGCCAGAGCGGCAGGTCGAGCCCGAGCGCCTGGATGGCGCGCTCGCGCTCCAGCTGGTCGGCTTCGGGGCTGATCAGAATCTCGACGGGGTCGCCGATGGCATAGACCCCGATGAAGACCAGCAGCGACATGGCCAGCACCACGCCGGCCGCCTGGATCAGACGGCGGAGGAGAAAGACCGTCATCGTGCGGCAGCCGGACGGATGTCCTGCGCGCGGGTCAGTTCATCGGCGCGCGGGGTATGCGCCAGGCCGCGGCGCATGGCCCAGATATTGGTCTGGATATGCAGCGGGATCACCGCCACGTCCTCCGCCGCCATGCGCTGGATGTCCTGCAGCAGCCTCTCCCGCTTCTCGTCGTCAAGCTCGGTCAGCGCCTCGGTCAGCTTGGCGTCCAGTTCCGGGTTGGAATAGCGGCCTCGGTTGGAGGCACCCCAGCCGCGCTCGCGGCTGGGTGTGGCGATGATGTTGCGCATGGGGTGCGAGCCTTCGGGGTTGGAACCCCAGCCGATGAGATGGGCGGAGAATTCGGCGCGACCCGCACGGGCGATGAAGGTGGTCCAGGGTTGCGCCTCCACCGCCGTCCGCACCCCGGCGCGGGTCCACATCTGGCCTACCGCCTGGGCGATGCGGGCATCGTTGATGTAGCGGTCGTTCGGGCTGTGCAGGGTGATGCGGAAGCCCTGCGGGAAGCCGGCCTCGGCCAGCAGGCGGCGGGCGGCGTCCGGGTCGGCGCGCGGCGGGGTCAGGTCCGGCACATGGCTGAACACGCCGGGCGGCAGGAATTGCAGCGAAGGCGAAGCCGCGCCTTCCATCACCCGCTCGACGATGGCCTGGCGGTCGATCGCAAGTGAAAGCGCCCGGCGCACCCGCACGTCCTTCAGCGGGTTGCGCGGCAGCGGCTGGCCGTTGTTGTCGGTGACGAAGGGCGAGGAATCCGCCCGCGAATGATCCAGGCCGAGGAAGATCAGCCGCAGCCCGACCGTCTCGCTCAGCGTCAGGCGCTGGTCCGCGCGCAGCCTGGTCAGGTCGCTGGTCGGCACCTGGTCTATGAACTCCACATCGCCGGCCAGCAGCGCCGCGGTGCGCGCGGCGTCATTGACGATCATGCGGTAGTTCACCCTGGCGAAATGCGGCCTCTCGCCCCAGTAGTTGTCATTGCGCTCGAACTCGATGCGGTCGCCATTGCGGTGGCTGACCACCTTCCAGGGGCCGGTGCCCACCGCGGCCCGTCCGCTGTTGAATTCCTCGGTCGTTGCGTTCTGGTGCGTCTCGCGGTCCAGTATCGCGAGGTTGGTCATGTCCATCGGCAGCAACGGATAGGGACCGTCGGTGCGGAAGCGGATGGTGTGCGGATCGACGATTTCCACCGCCTTGATCGGGCGGGTGTAGATGGCGAAGGAGGAGGGGCTGTTCGGCACGTTCGGCACGCGCTGCAGGGTGAAGGCCACATCCTCGGCGGTGAATTCGTGGCCGTTATGGAAGCGCACATTGGGCCGCAGCCGGAATTCCCAGACATTCGGCTCCACCGGCCGCCAGCTTTCCGCCAGGCCGGGAACCTGCCGCGACCGGCCATCCATGTTGATGAGCTGGTCGAACACCATGCGCGCCACGGCATTGTTCGGCGACAATTGGTGGTAATGCGGGTCCAGGCTGGTCACCGGCGCCCCGACCGCCATGGTCAGGTTCTGGGCACGCGCCTGCGGCGAGGAACACACGGTCCCCACAACCAATACCGACAAGGCGGCAAATCCCGCCGCCCGCTTGCTAAGTGCCATTCCAGCCCCCGGACTTCTCCCAGTTCCCGACTCTGTAGCAGTCCGGCCACTGCCTCGCTAGCTTCCGCCTGACCTTCGTGGTCAGGAAATGAGTGGAGAAGAGGCATGCATCGCCCAACCCCGTCCCGCCCCTGCCGGGCCGTCTTGCTCGCCGCTGCCCTGGCGGTGCCACTTGCCGTGCCGCCCGCCCGGGCGCAACAGGCCGGTGGCACCCTCAATATCGGCATTGGCGGCTCCATCACCACGGCGGACCCGCATTTCTACAATGCGTCGCCGAACAACTCGCTTTCCATGCACATCTTCGACCGGCTGGTGGAACGGGATGCCCGCGCCCAGCCCTATCCTGGCCTGGCGGAAAGCTGGAAGCCGGTCAGCGAGACGGAATGGGAGTTCAGGCTGCGCCCCGGGGTGAAGTGGCATGACGGGCGCGACTTCACCGCCGAGGATGTCGCCTTCACCATCCGCCGGGCGCCCAACGTGCCGGGCTCTCCCGGTGGCTATGGCGGCTTCGTCCGCGCCATCCAGCGGGTGGAGGTGGTGGACCCCCTGACCCTCCGTTTCCACACCGCCGCACCGCATCCGCTGCTGCCCAACGAACTCGCCTCGGTGGCCGTGATCTCCCGTCATGCCGGCGAGAACGCGACCACCGACGACTACAACAGCGGCAAGGCGGCGATCGGCACCGGCCCCTACCGCCTGGCCTCCTACCGTGCCGGCGACCGCGCCGAGCTGACCCGGAACGAGAATTATTTCCGCGGCGCCGAGCCCTGGGCGCGGGTGAATTACCGCATGATCCTCAACGATCCCGCGCGCACCGCGGCGCTGCTGGCCGGCGATGTGGACATGATCGACCAGGTGCCGGCCAGCGACCTGGCGCGCCTGCGGCGGGAAAGCCGGGTGACCCTTTCCGAAACCGAGGGGGTGCGGCTGATCTTCCTCTCCCCGGATCGTTCGCGCCGCGGCGACCTGCCCTTCGTCACCGACAACAACGGCCAGCCCCTTCCCGCCAACCCCTTCGACGATGTGCGGGTGCGCCGCGCGCTCTCCCTCGCCATCAACCGCCAGGCCTTGGCCGAGCGGATCATGGAAGGCACCGCCCGGCCCACCGGGCAATGGCTGCCGCCCGGCACCTTCGGCTACAATCCGGAGGTGCAGGTGCCGCCCTTCAACCAGGCCGAGGCGCGCCGCCTGCTGGCCGAGGCCGGCTTCCCGCAAGGCTTCCGCCTGACCCTGCACAGCCCGAACGACCGCTATCCCAACGACGCCAAGACCGCCCAGGCAGTGGCGCAGATGTGGACACAGATCGGCGTCCGCACCGCGGTGGAGGCGCTGCCCTGGTCAAGCTTCGCCGCCCGCGCCGCCCGCCAGGAATTCGCCATCCGCCTGACCGGCTGGGGCAGTTCCACCGGCGAGGCGAGCTACGCGCTGGTGAACATCCTCGGCACCTTCGACCGCGAGCGCCGCACCGGCTCCAGCAACCAGGGCCGCTACTCCAACCCGCAGCTCGATGCGCTGACCGCCCACGCCGTCAGCACGCTGGATGACACGCAGCGCGAGAAGCTGCTGCGCGACGCGGTGCGCCTGGCTTCGGACGACGTGGCGATGATCCCGCTCTTCATGCTGGTGAACAGTTGGGCGCTCCGCCGCGGCCTGACCTATGAGGCGCGGATGGACGAGCGGACCACCGCCATGGGCGTGCGCGCGGCCCAGTAATGCACGAAGCCGCCGCTGGGCAGGCCCTCGGCGGCGTGGTGAGCCCGGCAT